>JBFGLX010000272.1:0-5068 GCA_041575955.1 Thermoanaerobaculia bacterium | reverse complement strand
CTACCGGGCGGTCCCGGGCAACCTCGGGGTCTTCATGCTCGGCCGGGAGCTGGGCGACGAGTACGAGGTCTCGATGCTGACCCTCTGGGACTCCTGGGAGGCGATTCGCGCCTTCGCCGGAGATCCCGTGGACCGGGCCCGGTACTACGAGCGCGACTTCGAGTTCCTGATCGATCCGCCCGAGACGGTCGAGCACTTCGAGGTGCTCGAAGCCTCGAACCTCGATAGCCTCGTCTGACCATGAGCGACGACTATCGAGCGGTTCTCCCGCGCACCCTCGAGCATGCGCTGGCCTACCTCGATGCGCTCGATCGGGCGCCGGCGTCGGCCTCGGCTTCGGCCGAGGAGCTGCGCCGCCGGCTCGATCGGCCGCTCCCCCTCGAGGGCTCGCCGCCCGAGCGGGTCCTCGACGAGCTGGTGCGGGACGTCTCGGGAGGGCTGGTCGGCAGCGCCGGTGGCAGGTTCTTCGCCTGGGTGGTCGGCGGCTCCGTCCCCGCCTCGCTGGCCGCGGACTGGATGACCTCGGCGTGGGACCAGAACGCCGCCCTGCACGCCTGCGCGCCGGCCGCGGCGGTCGCGGAGGAGATCTGCGGCGGGTGGTTGAAGGCGCTCCTGGGCCTGCCCGAGGAGGCGAGCTTCGCCCTGGTGACGGGCTGCCAGATGGCCCACGTGACCTGTCTCGCGGCGGCGCGTCATCAGGTCCTCGAGCGGCTCGGCTGGGACGTCGAGCGGCGGGGTCTCTTCGGCGCGCCTCCGATCCGGCTGCTGGGCGGCGACCAGCGCCACGGCTCAATCGACCGGGCCGCACGGCTGCTCGGTCTCGGCCGGGACTCGCTGATCGACCTGCCGACCGACGCGGCCGGCCGCCTGACAGCCGGGCCACTGGCGGCGGCCCTGGAGGAGGCGCCGGAGGCGCCGGCGATCGTCCTGCTCCAGGCCGGCGACGTCAACACCGGGGCCTTCGATCCCTTCGCGGAGCTCGTGGCGCTGGCGCACGACCATGGCGCCTGGGTGCACGTGGACGGCGCGTTCGGTCTGTGGGCGGCGACCAGCCCGGAGCACCGGAGTCTCTTGCGCGGCGTCGAGGGCGCCGACTCCTGGGCCACCGACGGCCACAAGTGGCTGAACGTTCCCTACGACTGCGGCTACGCGGTGGTCGCGCACCCGGAGGCCCACCGGGCCGCCATGACCTACCGGGCGAGCTACCTGAGCCACGTCGAGGGCGCCAGGGACCAGATGGACTGGAACCCGGAGTGGTCGCGGCGCGCCCGAGGTTTCGCGACCTACGCGGCGCTGCGCCAGCTCGGTCGGGCCGGCCTCGCCGAGCTGATCGCGCGCACCTGCCGGCTGACCCGGGAGCTCGTCGAGGGCATCGGCGGGCTGCCCGGCGGCGAGATCGTCGCGCCACCGGTGATCAACCAGGGCCTGGTCAGGTTCCTCGATCCTCGCGCGGGCGCCTCGCCGGCCGACCATGACCGGCGCACGGATGCGGTCATCGCGTCGATCCTCGAGCGTGGCGAGGCGTTCTTCGGTGGCACCACCTGGCGCGGCAAGCGCTGCATGCGGGTGTCGATCTCGAGCTGGCAGACCACCCGCGACGACGTCGCCCGCGTGATCGACGCCGTCCGCCAGGCCCTCTAGCCTGCATTTCTCACCAACTTCGCCGCAGTAGAAGGCTGGTGAGAAATGCAGGCTAGCCTCAGTCGAACAGCCCGATCTGCTTCTCGTCCCCGATCACCTTCCGGAACTCGAGCCCGAGCCAGTCGAGCACCGGCTCGGCGATCGGCCGGACCTGCTTGTCGACGTAGTGCTCGTAGTCGAGCGGGTGCCGGATCTCCCGGGCGGGCTCGGGCCCGGCGACGGTGACCACGTAGGAGATCCGGCGCCCCGGCTTGCCCGACATCTTGCGCGCGGCCGCGACGTGGGGCGGGGTGGTGGCGATGTACTCGTCGGGGCTCTTACGCAGGGTCTTGCGGTAGACGAGGTCGGCGTCGTGGCGGCCGGCGCGCAGCTCCTCGACCAGCTGCCGCAAGAAGTCTTCCACCGGCCGATCGAGAAACAGGCGCTCGTAGAGCTCGCGCTGCATTCGCCGGGCCAGGCGCGTCCAGTCGCGGCGTACGGCTTCCAGGCCGACGAGGACGACCCGCGGCTCGCCCTTTTCCTCGACCAGACCCGCGTAGCGCTTGGTGGCGCCGCGGGCGGCGCTGCGCAGCGACTGCAGGAAGAGCCGCGAGTAGTGACGCTCGAATTCGAGCTCCAGCCGGCTCTCGACCTGCCAGCGTCTCCGGATGTGCTCGGCGAGGTCCCGGTTCAGCCTCTCGACCAGCTGACGGCCGAGGGTACGGGCGGCCTCGAGATCGCCGGCGCCGCTCTCGACGAACAGGCTGTCGGTGTCGCCGTAGAGCACCCGGTGGCCGTACGACTCGATCCGCTCCTTGCTCCAGATCAGGAGCTCACGGCCGAAGCTGGTGATGGCGTTGGCGATCGGCGGGTTGTAGAAGCGGCAGACGCTGGTGCCGAGCACGCCGAAGAACGAGTTCATCAGGATCTTGATGGCGAAGCTGGCGACCTTGTCGCCGGTCTGCTTGGCCGCCTCGCGGGCCGGGAAGAGCTGGTCGAGGAGGTCGGTGAGGATGCCCGGCTCGCGCCGGAAGCGGGCGCCGTTGGGGGCGACGATCGGATCGTCCGATTCGTCCGCACGCGCGGAGCCGAGGGGGTCGATCTGGAACGTGCGGATCAGGCTCGGGTAGAGGCTCTTGAAGTCGAGCACCAGGACGTTCTCGTAGAGACCCGGATCGGGGGTCAGCACATGGCCGCCGCCCATCGCCTGGGGGGAGTCGTCGCGGCTCTCCACCGAGGGCGCGACGATGCCGCGTCTGCCGAGCTCGCTCAGGTAGAGGAAGTCGAACGCGGCGATCGAGGCCGAGACGCGGTCGGGCGGTAGCCCCGTGAGGCGGCTACGGGCGACGGCGAGCTCGACCAGCTGGAGCTTCTCGAGGATCCGCGAGACCAGCTCGGCGTCCTTCAGGTTGTAGTCGACCAGCTTCTGCCGGTCCTCCTTGAAGCAGCGCAGGATCTCGGTGGCGCGGTTGCCGCCGCCGATCAGCTTGCCCTCGCCGAGCACCTGGCGCGAGACGGCTTCGAGCGAGTACGACTCGAACTTCATGAACGCCCCGCGCACCAGGGCCAGGCCGTCGAGCACCAGCCGGCCGGGGATCACGACCTGGGTCGCCTGGCGCGGGTTGCGGGCGCCCAGGATGCGCACCGGACCGCCGCCGCGCCCCGGCTCGAAGCGGACGCCCAGCTCCCCGGAGCGGCGCAGGAGCACGCCGAAATCGAAGTCGGCGACGCTCCAGCCGGTGATCACGTCGGGGTCGATGTCGCGGATCCTGGCGGCCAGCCGCTTGAGCAGGGCCGCCTCCGATCGAACCGCGATCGCCCCGGCGGGTGAGGCGTAGCCTTCCGGCTCGAGCAGCAGGACCTCGGCCGCGCCCGGGCCGTGGAGCGCCACCGAGAGCACGTGCCTGGCCTTGGGATCGGTCTCGATGTCGAGCGACAGGACGGTGAGCTCGGGCGTCCAATCGGACGGGGCGATCTCCGGGTCGTCGAACAGCCGCGGACCCGCGCCCTGGCGGGTCGAGGCCCCGCCCAGCGCCAGCGAGCCGCGGATGCCGTGGTCGATGAGATAGCGGATGCCGTAGCGCACGTCCGCCTCGTAGCAGGGGATGCCGGCGCCCTGCAGGCGGTCGCGCGCCGGCACGGTGTCGGGCGGCGTTGGCACCTCGACCCGCACCACCGGCTCGCCGGCCATCGTCACGAGCCCGGTCTCGTGCAGCGAGCGGATGCCGTGCTGGGCGGCGCGATCGGCGTCCTCGGCGCGGACGTAGAAGTGCGGCACCGGCCGGCCGTCCCGAACCAGGAACGTCTCACCGCTCTCGAGCTTCCCCCAGACGTGCACGATCGGCCTGCCGGCCTCGATCCGGTAGGTCGACTGCAGCACGAACCCGCGGTGGGGACCGTCGCTCGCCATCGGTGCCCCAGTCTAGTCGGGGAGGGCCTTGCGCCCTCCCGCGTGGTGCGGGCGGAAGCAAGCTCCGCTCCTACAGCTCGGAGCGCCGCCAGGCGTTGGCCAGGCTGTCCACGTACTCGTTCCAGCGGTTGCCGGAGTGGGCCGCGATCCACTCGAGCTTGCACTTCGGGTGCGCCCGGTAGAGCTTCAGGAGCGGCTTCACCAGGTCGAGGTTCTTGAGCGGCTCGCCCTTGCGCTTCCACCCCTTGCGCTCCCAGCCGGGCGCCCACTTGGTGATCGTGTCCACGCACAGCCGGCTGTCGGAGTAGACGACGACCTCGGCGTCCTCCGGCAGCGCCTCGTAGGCGGCGATCAGCGCCGTCAGCTCCATCCGGTTGTTGGTGGTGTCGGGCTCGTGGCCGTGGGCCTGCGCTCGGATCTCGCCGTCCTCGACCCACACCATGCCCCAACCGCCGGGCCCGGGGTTGGGGTGTGAGCCGCCGTCGGTGAAGACGCCGGTCGCCGGGCCGCCGGTGTACTTCTCGAGCACCTGGGCGATCGGCAGGTTCTCCTCGCGGTTGCCGGAGCTCGCACGCCTCTGAGCCGGCTTCGGCGCTCGCTTGGCAGGCGCGCTCCCGCCGGTGGCGGTCTTCCGGTTCGGCGAGTGCTCGCGGCAGTACTTCGGCGTCCATCCCGGGTACTTGTCGAGCGCCGCCCTGGGCACCGTGAACGCGTCGCCGCACACCTGGCATTCGAACCTGGCCATCGCCCGGCGAATATCTCACGAAGTCTTCCCGACCGGGATCCGATCGCCCGCCGGCCTGGCGACAGACGGATCGCGCGCGCCTCTCGCCGACGGCCGAACGATCTGTTCTAGACTCGACTCGAATCAGAGCGCAGCTGTGCTGCCGGCATCGTAAAACAGGGGCGCGGCGGCTCGGGCCGCCGAACCCCGCGTACGTGGTTCAGGAGGTGGGTCATGACGAAACGCTCTTCATTTGTCGCCGCACTGGTCGTCCTCGCGATCGCGAGCATCGGGATCGGCGCCGCCACGCAGCT
>JBFGLX010000271.1:0-5101 GCA_041575955.1 Thermoanaerobaculia bacterium | reverse complement strand
TCGATCCTGATCAGCGACGGCGCGGACACCTGCGGCGGCGAGAATCCGTCGGCCGACGTCGGCTCGCTCAAGTCCCACAACGGCGTCACCACCTGGGTACTGAATCTCGGCGACCCGCAGAACTGCCAGAGCGGGCTGCTCGGCTCGATCGCCCAGCCGGGCGGCGGCGAGTGCATCAACGTCGCGAGCAAAGAGGAGCTCCGGGAGACGATCGAGAGCATCCTGGGCGAGATCCGCGAGGAGGCGCGGGCGTTCGCGTCCGCGGCGGTGCCCTCGGTCCAGGCTTCGGCCGACCAGCTGATCTACGTCAGCAACTTCGTGCCGGTCCGGGACCGGTCGGTCTGGGACGGCCATCTCAACGCCTTCCTCAAGCCGCTGCCGCTGGACGACAAGGGCCGGCCCGACACCAGCCACGCGAACTTCGTCTGGGACGCCGGCAAGGTGCTGGTAGCCAAGCAGTACGATCCCGTCACGCCGCTGGATGCGACCGATCCGAGCAAGCGCCGCGTCTACTACGCGCAGAGGGCGACCAGCGGCGAATGGGTCGACTCGCGCAGGCTGCTCGAGCCCACCGCCGACAGCATGCCCGACGAGACGCGCTACGACCTCTGGCGGGGCTTCGGAATCATCGGCCCCGGGGTCCCCGATGGCGATCTGACGCCGGCGCAGGAGGGCGCCGCCGAGACCGCCGCGAATACGGTCATCGACAAGACCTTGAAGCTCAAGTCGGCCACCCTGGCCGAGACCGGCGAGACCATCAACTACCTTCTCGGCGACGTCTTCCACGCCAACCCTCTGGTGGTGGGGACGCCGGTCAACGCGACCTACTTCGCAATGGACCTCGGCGACGACCAGGACAAGGACTGCAAGGTAGACGATTTCTCCGCGGACGCCAATCGAGGCTACCGCTGCTTCCTCCTGCGCCAGCGCTT
Source organism: Thermoanaerobaculia bacterium (assembly GCA_041575955.1). Lineage (GTDB taxonomy): Bacteria > Acidobacteriota > Thermoanaerobaculia > Multivoradales > JAHEKO01 > JAHEKO01. The sequence continues at coordinate 4,169 of JBFGLX010000271.1, read as the reverse complement.
CCGCCGCAAGGTGCTGCTGGCGGCCAGCAACGACGGCATGCTGCACGCGTTCAACGCCGGCATCTACGACGACTCCGACGACGCCTACACGGTCGGCACCGGGCACGAGCTGTGGGCCTACACGCCGCGCTCGGTGCTGCCGTCGGCGGTCGACCTGGCCACCGACAACACCCACAAGTTCACCGTCGACGGCAACCTGACGGTGACCGACGTGTTCATCGATCCGGCCCACAACGGCACGCCGACCGAGGACGAGCGGCTCTGGCGCACCGTCCTGGTGGCCGGTCTCCGCCGCGGCGGTAGCTCCTACTACGCGCTCGACCTGACCCAGCCCGACCCGGTGCAGAGCGCCGGCCCGCTCCGCTTCGTGCCCACCGCGGATCCGGGCCTGCCGGATGACGGGGTCGCCGAGTGCGCCGACGGCGGCTCGGACTGCGGTCCGGTCGACTACCCGGCGCCGCTCTGGGAGTTCACCGACTCCACCGACAACAGCTATCTGACCGGGGCGGCGCCGGAGGTGCCGGTGCGCATGGACGAGGACGCGCCCCTGGACAACGGCTACGGCGAGCCCGACCTGGCCGACACCTGGTCGACCCCGGTGGTCGGCCGAATCCGGATCTGCAAGGCCACGGCGGTCGATTGCACCGGCGCGACGGCGGGGGAGCTCGAGGATCGCTACGTCGCCATCTTCGGTGGCGGATTGCTGCCGCTCGGCAAGTTCCTCATCGATCCCGCGCGCGGCGACTGGATCTACATGGTCGACGTCGAGACCGGCAAGGTGATCTACAAGCGCCCGGTGGTGGGATCGGTGCCGTCTCAGCTGGCGCCTATCGACAGCACCCAGGACGGCTACTTCGACCGCATCTACTTCGGCACCACGGCCGGACAGGTCTACCGGGTGGACCTCGGGCCCGACAGCACCGGCAACTATCCCAAGCTGACGACCACGATCGTCGAGGACGTCAATCGGGTGGCGCGCTCCGTGCTGCGGATCCCGGCGCTCGACGGGGCCGCCAAGCCGCTCTGGGAGCCGCGGGTCATCTTCAACGCCAACACCGACAACGGCGCTCCCCTGATCGGCGCGCCTCGGGCCATCTACCATCGCCCGTCGGTCATCTTCATCACCCGCCTCGGCCTCTACGGGCTGGTGTTCGGCACCGGCGACCGCGAGGATCTCTGGAGCGCCGATCGCCAGGAGGGCAGGTTCTACGTCTTCGTCGACGACACCGACGCCCTCGCGCCGGTGGCGCTGCCGCTCGACGAGGGCGACTTCCAGCGCATCCTGGTCACCGATGGGCCGCAGGCGGACGATCTCCTGCTGACCCGCGCCAACGGCCAGAAAGGCTGGTATCTGGTGCTCGACGCCAACGAGAAGGTCATCACCGACGCGTTCTCGCTGGCCGGCGTGACCTTCTTCTCGAGCTACCGTCCCGAGACCGCTCTGAGCGACGAGGACGGCGATCCGATCGAAGCCGGTGGCACCTGCGGCGACAAGCAGTTCGAGAAGGACACGGACAATCTCTGCTCGAAGACGGGTAACAGCCGCATCTTCGTCATCAACACCACCAACGCCAACCCGTTCATCGAGAACACGACGACCATGAGCCTCGAGCGGCACCTGACGGTGTCCTCGTTCGTGACCAACCCGTTCACCGAGCGCAGCGTCAACAAGAACGACGGCTCGGGGGGCGGCGGCGGGCCGACGGCGGACGATCTGAGCGCCAGCGAAGCGGCGGTGATGGAGGCGCTCAAGGGGCTCTTCCCGCGCAGCTGCAGGTTCGCCAACTACGGCATCGACATCAAGACGATCACCGCCGAGACCGCAGTCCAGCGCATCGCGCGCGTGCCGGTCTGCCTGGTGGAGAAAAACTGGAAGGACTTCTAGGATGCTCGGACTCTTGCGACTCGCACTCGCACTCGCGCTCGCCCTGGCGGCGGCCGGGAGCCTCGCCGAGGCCGCTTGGCTGGTGACCGACGACGGCACGAAGATCGAGACGCGCGGGCCGTGGCAGGTACGGGACGGCCTGGTGGTCTTCACCACCGCCGACGGCGTGCTGGCCTCGATGCGGGTCTCGAAATGCGACCTGGAGGCCAGCCGCGAGGCGACCGCGGCGGCGGCGCTCGCCGCCACCCGACAGGAGCCCAGCCCACCCCCGCCGCCGCCGCGCCGCCCGGTGCTGGTCCTCACCGACGCCGACGTCGGCCACGTGAGCCCGGAGCCCGTGCCCGACGAACAGGAGGCGCCGGAGGAGCCGGAGGCGGCCGCACCGGCCCCGGCCGGCAGCGTCGCGGTCAGCGGCTGGCAGCCGAAGGACGAAGAGAACGGCGTCTCGCTCACCGGCATGGTCAGCAACGACAGCGCCAACGTCGCCGGCAACATCAGGCTGGTGGCGGTCTTCCGCGACGCCGACGGCGATCCGATCGAGAAGCGTCCGGCGGTCCTCTCCGCCTCGACGCTGGCGCCGGGGCAGAAGGCGCAGTTCAAGGTACCGGCGTTCGGGCTGTTCGCCTATTCCTCGGTCGACTTCGACCTTCAGCACTTCGAGATCCTGAGCGGCAGGGACGACGCCGGGGCGGCGACCGAAGACGGCGAGTAGACCCGCCCTCGGGCGGGTGGTGGTACGGAAAGGGCCCGGGCACGCCGTCCGGGGCTGGCTCGCGCCCCTTCTGCAACCGGATCGCGAGAGAGCCTTGCCAGGCGACAAGGCCTGGCAAGTCTCCTCTTGGGGTCAGAGTGGGGGCGCTGCGCTTTAGGCCCCGTCTGGGGTGCCCGGGCCCTTTCTGTACCACGACCCTCGGGCGCCGGAGTGGCGCGACTTTGGTATTCTGGTTGCGCTATGTCGAGAGTCACCTACACCCTCGCGTTCGTGGCCGTCCTGCTCATCGTCCTACTGCTCGCGCCGGGGAGCGGGCACGCCCAGGAGGAGGAGCAGGGCGCGGCTCCGCCGGCGCCCAACGAGGAGCCCGGCACGCTGGACACCCTGATGGAGCAGACGTCGCTCGGCAACGTCACCCAGGCGGCGATGAACGAGTACTACGCCGGGCATCGCGCCCTGGTGCGGGCGGCCAAGCTCGAAGAGAAGCTCGACGAGACCGAGCCGTCGAAGCTCGAGAAGGCGCGCGCCAAGGTAGCGAAGGCGTACGAAGAGGCCGCCACCGCCTACATGTCGGCGATCCGGACCAACCCCAAGCTGCTCGTGGCTTACACCGAGCTCGGCCAGGCCTACCGCGCGCTGGGCAAGAACGCCGAGGCGGTGCAGGTCCACAACGCCGCCCTCGCGATGGCGCCTGGCGACGTCGAGAATCTGTACGGGCGCGGCGAGGCGTTCCTGGCCCTCAACTACCTGCGCGAGGCCGCGACCGCCTATACCGAGCTCGCCGCGGAGCACCAGGAGCATGCCGGCCGGCTGATGGCCTCGCTCAAGAAGTGGGTGGCCGATCACCGCGAGAATCCGGGCGAGATCCGGCCCGACGCCGTGGAGACGCTGGCGGCCTGGATCGAGCAGCAAGAGAGCGGCTCCGGGTAGCCGGGGCGGGCATGGACAAATCCGCCGCGGCCCCGGGGGTGGTCAAGAGCGCCCGTCGGGTCGAGCGCCGGCCGGTGGCGGCGGGCTCGGCCACCGAGAGCCAGGTGCTGCTGGGCGCCGAGGACGGCGCCCCCAACTTTGCCATGCGGCGCTTCATCATGGGTGAAGGCGGCGGCATGCCGCGGCACACCAACGCCGTCGAGCACGAGCAGTTCGTGCTGCGCGGGCGGGCCCGGGTGGGCATCGGCGATCGGGTCTTCGAGGTCGGCCCCGAAGACGTGCTCTACATCCCGGCCGAGACGCCCCACTTCTACGAGGTGCTCGAGGCGCCGTTCGAGTTCTTGTGCATGGTGCCCAACCGGCCCGACCGGATCGAGCTGCTGGACCCGGACTGCTGAGAGATTCGCGGCCGCCGCCCGGCGGGTCGGGAGTGGGGGCCTCTGCCCGGGGACGGCGGCCTATCAGGTGTAGCTGGTGGGGGGGCCGCCTCGCGCTCGCATCGCTCCGGTCGTCAGGGCACTTCCAAGGCCCGTGAGAGACGCTCGCTCTCGACGCCCCGGGTCCGAGGCCCCGCTCCCGACCCGCCGGGCTACCGACTACGCCCCAGCGCAGCGTGTGCCGGGTGGGGGCGTCTCTCTCCCC
>JBFGLX010000270.1:0-5106 GCA_041575955.1 Thermoanaerobaculia bacterium | reverse complement strand
GATGTTCGCGATCTGGAGCATCTTGCGCACCTTGCCGGTGGGCAGCTCGAAGTCGGCGCCGACCAGGAGATTGCCCGCGAACCGCGGCGAGCGGCGCAGGAAGGTCATGAAGGTGTTGGCCAGCTCGTCGAGCTCGCTGTCGGAGCGCAGGATCGCCACGCCTGGGCCCGCCGAGCGCTTGAGGCCGCCGATCGACTTGCCCGGGGCCAGCACCAGGACCTGCGCCCCGCGCGAGGCGCCGCCGCCTTCCCGAAAGTCGCGCAGGAACTGCGCGAGGGCCATGTCTTTCAGCGGATAGCGAATCACCAGGAGATGGATCGGGATCTGCCGGACGAGCTCGAGCGCCCGCTGGACCGACGGCGCCTCGACCGCCTCGGCGGAGAACGGTCCGAGCGCCTCGAACAGACGATCGCGCAGCGCGTCGCTTCCCGCGACCAGGACGACTCTCTGGTTCATACCAAGAGGAATGTTATAGGGAAACCGGCTAGGACGGCTCGGTGGGCGCCACCGCCTCGACCACGGCCGCGACCTCCCCCTCCTGGTCGTCCGCGCGCACCAGCGACGCGAAGAGGCGCACCCCGAGCATCAGCCCCGCGGCGATGAAGAAGGGGACCGCGATCCCGAGGTGCTGAAACGCGGCTCCCGCCCACAGCGGACCGACCATCCGCGAGACGCCGCCGAACGACTGCTGGACGCCCAGGAAGAGGCCGGTCTGCTCGGCGGGCGCTCGGTGCGAGACCAGCGACGTCGTGGCCGGAAAGAGGAGCGCGGTGCCCACCGGCACCAGCAGCACCGCCAGCGCCAGCTCGGGGAAGTTGCGGGCCAGCGGCACCGCTCCCAGGCCGAGGGCGATCGCCAGCGCGCCGAGCCGCAGCGACCCGACCTCGCCGAACCGCTTGATCGCCGGACCGAGCAGGAAGGTCCGCATGACCAGCGAGATGCCGCCGACGTAGACGTAGAACCAGCCGATGGTGGTCTCGTCGACGTCGTAGCGCCGCTCCAGGAAGAGCGCCAGGACGCCGTTCATCGCCATGAAGGCCATCATCCCCATGGAGTAGATCCACACCAGCGCGCCGAGCGGCCCGGCCGGGCGGCGCAGCACCTCGACCATCGCCTTGCGGGTCGCGCCGTGGGGCACCGGAGCCTTGCCGCCCGCGCGGCTCTTGCCGGCGGACTCGGGCAGCCAGACGTAGGCGAACCACATGTTGAGCACGCACAGGCCGGCCGCCACGTAGCCCGGGCCGAGGACGCCCCAGGCCGCCGCCAGCGAGCCGATCGCCGGGCCGATCATCACTCCGAGGCTGGTGGCGGCGCTCAGCCAGCCGAGCGCCTTGGCCCGGTCCGCCCTGGGCACCGAGTCGCTGACGTAGGCCTGGACGACGCCGACGGTGCCCGCGCCGCAACCCTGGACGAAGCGCGAGACGAACAGCAGCCAGACCGTGCCCGCGGACTCGAAGACCACGTAGGAGACCGCCGAGATCAGGAGCCCCGAGATGATCATCGGCCGGCGCCCGAATCGATCCGAGAGCCTCCCCCAGAGCGGCGCGGTCGCCATCTGGGCGAAGGCGAAGATCGACACCAGGGCGCCCACCTTGGTCGGGCTGGCGCCCAGCTTCTCGGCGTAGAACGGCAAGAGCGGCAGCACGATCAGGAAGCCGATCATGTCGACCGCGATGGTCAGCATGAGGACCCAGAGCCGCTTGACGAACTCGCCCGCCTTCATCGTCTCAGGCCCGCTCCTCCCGGCCCCAGAGCAGGAACGCCGCGGCGCTGACCGCCATCAGCAGGACGCCGTAGACCGCGGCCACGCCGGTGTCCTGCAGCCTCAGGCTGGACAGGATCTCGATCGAGATCGGCCGGGTGTCGAACGTGTAGAGAACGATGGAGGTCACGAAATCGCCCAACGCGGTGATGAAGGCGAGGCTGGCGGCGGCGGCCAGCGCCGGCTTGAGCAGCGGTATGGTGATCCGCCTCAAGGTGCGCCAGCGGCCGGCGCCGAGCGAAGCGGCGGCCTCCTCGAGCGAACGGTCGAGCTGTCGCAGGCCGGCGAGCGCGCCGCGGCCGGTGACCGGCAGGCTGCGGACCAGGTAGGCGAGCGGCAGGATCCAGGGTGTGCCGACCAGGACGAAGCGGCCCACGGCCGGGGCGTTGACGCTGAAGGCGGTGGCCAGGGCGATGGCGAAGACGGTGCCCGGCACCGCCCAGGGCACCGCGACCAGCGCCTCCAGCGCCGCGCCGAGGCGGCCGCCAGCGCGAACCGAGGAGCGCGCCGCCGCCAGTCCCAGGGCCACCGCGCCCACGGTCGCCGCCGCCGCCATCCAGAGCGAGTTGAGGATCGGCCTGAGCCGCTCCGGCTGGGCGAGCAGCTCGCGGTAGTTGGAGAGGTCGAGCACCGGCGGCAGCAGCTCGACCGTCCAGGTGGCGCGCGGCACGAACGAGATCAGGACCAGGGTCAGATGGGGCAGCAGCAGCAGCAGCGCCAGCCCCCAGCCGATGGCGATCGCCGTGGTCCGGGCCAGCCGGCCGCGGAGCATCCGGCGGCTCGGCGCCACGCCGCGCACGCCACCGACGACCTCGATCCGCCCGCGGTCGAGGCGCACCAGCCCCCAGAGACCGGCCAGCGCCACCAGCGCCAGCACCACCGTCTCGACCTGCGCCATCTCGACCTCGCCGTTGAGCTTGGAGAAGACGATCTGCGTGGTCATGACCCGGAAACCGCCACCGAAGATGTAGGGCGCCGAGAACGACGCCAGCGAGGTCATGAAGGCGAGCAGGGCGGCGCCGGTGAGCGCCGGTCTCAGCAGCGGCAGGGTCACCTTGAACAGGGTGCGCACCGGACCCGCGCCGAGGATCGCCGCCGCCTCCTGCATCGACGCGTCGAGTCGCGCCAGTCCGGCGCGCACGAAGAGATAGAAGTAGACGTACATCGAATAGGCGTGGACCAGCAGGATCGCTCCCGGGCCCTGCAGGCGCCACGGCGGCTCGGCCAGCCCGAACAGGGCCTGGACCGCGCGCGACACGAAGCCGCTCTCGCCGTACAGGAAGAGGAAGGCGATCACCCCCACGAGCGGCGGCAGCGCCACCGGCAGCGCTACCAGCGCCCCCAGCACGCTCCGGCCGGGAAAGTCGGCGCGCTCGAAGACGAACGCGAGCGGCACGCCGATCAGCGCCGCCAGCACGACCGAGGCGGCCGACAGCCAGACGCTGCGCCACAGCGCGCCCCACTCGTCCGGCCGGCTCGCGAACTGGGCGAAGTACTCGAGCGTCCACCCGCCGGAGACGCCGAGCGCTTCGAGCAGCGTCAGCAGCAGTGGATACCCGACCAGCCACGCCAGCAACCCCACCACCAATCTCGCGGACAGGTTCTGCATTAGCGATAGACCGCCAAGGGGCTACCCCGTCCCCGGTTTCGAGACGCGGGAAAAAGCGGTTCCTGTGCCCGATTTGAAGATGCGGGGGAGGGGGGCGCCGGGGCGCGGGGCGACGCCGCGGCGCTCGCCGGTGGCGGCGGCGTCGGCGGGGGCGATCACTTCGAGCGGGTCGCCACCCGGACCCTCGACGGTGAAGAAGGTCTGGGAGCCCGCGTAGCGCCGGGCGAGAACTCGGACGGGCAGGGCGCCGGCGGCGCCCTCCGGCACGAGATCGAGAGCTTCCGGACGAAAGACCAGCTCGACCCGATCGCCGGCTTCGAGCGCCTCGGCGGCGGCGCCGTGCCAGACGAGCCCTTCGCCCTCGGCGCCGGCCAGAGCGACCGCGCCCTCGCCCCGAAAGAACCCGGCGACGGCGCTCGCGCGCCCGACGAAGCCGGCCACGAAGCGCGTCGCCGGCTCGACGTAGAGCCGCTCGGGGGTGTCGAGCTGCTCGAGATGGCCCCGATGGAGTACCGCCACCCTGTCTCCTACGTCGAAAGCCTCCTCTTGTTCGTGAGTCACCCAGACGGCGGTGATCCCGACGCGCGACAGGGTGGCGCCGATCTCGCCGCGCGTCCTCTCGCGCAGCGTCCGGTCGAGGTTCGACAGCGGCTCGTCCAGCAGCAGCAGCCGCGGCCCCGGCGCCAGCGCCCTGGCCAGCGCCACTCGCTGCTGCTGGCCGCCGGAGATCTGATGGATGCGGCGCTCCTCGAAGCCGGCCAGGTCGACCAGCCCGAGGGCCTCGGCGACTTGGCGCCGCCGCTCGTCGGCGGAGCTCCGACCGCCGGAAGCTCCGGAGGCGAGGCCGAAGGCGACGTTCTCCCCGACCGACAGATGGGGAAAGAGCGCGTAGTGCTGAAAGACCATACCGAAGCGCCGCTTGGCCGGCGGCAGGCCGGTCACCTCGACGCCGTCGACCCGGATCGCGCCGCCGTCGGCCGCTTCGAAACCGGCGATCACGCGCAGCAGGGTGGTCTTGCCGCTGCCGCTCGGACCGAGCAGCGCCAGCGTCTCGCCCTCCTCCACGCCCAGAGAGATCTGGTCGAGCACGACGTGGTCGTCGAAGCTCTTGGCGATTGCGGCCAGCTCGAGAAAGGGGCCCTTAGTCACGCCGTCCCTTGCCCCGGACCTCGCGGTCCCACCGCGCCATCCAGGCCGAGCCCTCGGTGGCGATCAGGCTCCAGTCGACCTCGGCGGGGACGATGTTCTCGATCGCCTCGCGCGCCCACTCGGGCAGCTCGTCGGTCGCGAAATCGTGACGCGCCGGCAGCCGGAACACCTCGCGCGCGACCAGCAGCGTCGCCTCCCGGCTCCCCACCCAGTCGATGAAGCGCTTCGCCTCCTCGGGATGCCGGGCGCCGTTCACCAGGCCGATCGCGTCGTTGATGATCGGCGTGCCGCTGGCCGGGAACCGGTAGCCGAGCGGCACCCCCCGCTGCTGCTGGAGCTTGGCGTCGGTCAGCTCCCAGATCGTCAGGTCGCCCTCGCGGCGGACCAGCTTCTCGAACAGCAGCGCCGGGTTCTGGACATACTCCTTGGTCTGGGCGTCCAGACGGCGGAGCCACTCGAGGCCCCGCTCGACGTCTCCCGTCTCGGCCACCGAGCGGGCCAGGATCATGCCGAAGGCGGTGCGCATGGTGCCGCTGGCCAGCGGCTCGCGGATGATGATCCGGTCGCGCCAGCGCGGGTCGAGCAG
>JBFGLX010000269.1:0-5117 GCA_041575955.1 Thermoanaerobaculia bacterium | reverse complement strand
TCGTCCACTGGGACACCGCCGACGTCTACGGCGACGGGCACGCCGAGGAGCTGATCGGCGGTGTCTGGGAGCGGGTGCCGCGCGACCGGATCTTCCTGGCCACCAAGATCGGCTGGGATCCCGGCCCGCACGGCCACGCCTACCACCCCGAGCAGATCCGCGAGCGGCTCGAGCGCTCGCTACGCCTGCTGCGCACCGATCGCGTCGACCTCTACTACTTCCACCGCTGCGAGTTCGGGCGCGACGACGCCTACCTCGACGACGCCGTGGCGCTCTTCCGCGAGCTGCGCGACGAGGGCAAGATCGGGTTCATCGGCCTGTCCGACTGGGACCTCTACAAGCTCGTCCGCTACGCCCGGCGGGTGGAGCCGGACGTCGTCCAGCCCTATCGAAACGTCCTCGACGACGCCTATTCGGCGAGCGGGCTCAAGACCTGGGTGGAGGCCAACGACGCCGGCGTCGCCTGGTTTTCGCCGCTCAAGCACGGCCTTCTGCTGGGCAAGTACGACGCGCCGACGACGTTCGAAGAGGGCGACATGCGCAACCGGATCCCGGGGTTCCGGGATCCGGCCGTTCTCGACCACCTGCGGCGCTGCCGCGACCGGGTGACCGAGCGCTTCGGCGCGCGCACCGACCAGCCGGTCCTGATGGCGCTCGTCGGCGCGCTGCTCGCCGACGCGCCCACCGCCTGCACGCTGCTCGGGATGCGCAACCCGGCCCAGGTCGAGGCCGCCGCCGAGCTCGGCGATCTGCTGACCGCGGACGAGGCCGAGTGGGTGCGGACGCTCTACCGCGGCGACGGCGACGGCGCCTGAGCCCCCACCGCCGCCCAGCGGGTGCCCGTGTGCGGCACATCTGTATACTTTCGCCATGAAGCACGAAGGTCTGATCCTCACGAGCCTGCTCTCGCTGTTCTCCCTGATCGCCGCGCCGGTCGCGGCCGACGCCTACCGGCCCGGAGACGGATTCCAGACCGGCGGCGTCTACTTCCACGTCGTCTCGCTGTCGCCCGACGGCGGCGCCCTGTTCCGGGCCGGCGAGCGGCTGCAAGCCGCCGACGGCCTCGAGGAGCATCCGGGCTGCTACCGGGTCGGCCGCGCGTTCTATCACCAGGAGGCGTGCCCGGTGCTGCAGGCCCACTTCGCCCGCCACGGCGCGGCGGCCGACAGCGCGCCGCCTCCCGCGACTGCCACCGGCTCCGCCTACGGCGCCGGCGACCATCCGGTCGACTACCTGCGCGGCAGCTACGTCGAGCCCGAGCGCTCCTACGACTGGGGCTACGCCGGGCTCTACTACGGCCCCTGGATCGCGCCGGGCGCGGGTCGCGGCGGCTTCGGCGGACGGCCGGGACTCGGGTTTCGGGACGCGCGCGGGCCCTTCGGGCACAAGTTTGGCCGCGGCTTCGTCGGCGCGCGGGCGTTCGGCTTCACCTTCCGCGGCTGGTAGGCCGTCTTCCTACTCTTTGCTCTTGCCCGGCGTGTAGAGCGGCATCGGGAACGGCGTCACCCGGTCGCCCCCCTTCTTGGGCTCGCTGATGCGGCTCACGCCCTGGCGCTCGACCTCGTCGATGCGGATGACCGCGTGCATCGGCACGTAGATCCGGCGCACGCCGTCGAACTCGCTCTTCAGCCGCTCCTCGGAGGGATCGACCACCACCTTCGAGCGCTCGCCGAAGAGCAGATCCTCGATCTCGACGAAGCCGAGCAGGCCGCCCTGGGAAACCTGGCGGGCGTACAGCTCGTAGACCTCGCTCTGCTGCACGAAGCTGACGCGATAGATGCGCTCGTCGGCCATGGCTCCTCGAATCACAGTAGCACAGGGCTTCGGTAAACCTTGGGCCGCCCGGATACGTCTAAGACCTGGAGGCGGCGTCCGGTGCGCGCCTCGCCAACCGTCCAGAGAACGGAGGAAGCGACTGATGACAAGACTCTCGGCCCTCGGGCTCGCGGCGACCCTCGGAGTGTGGGCCGCCGGGGCCGCGTCCGCGCAGACGGCGCAAGAGCGATTCGAGCAGACCTGGGCGTTTGCGGCCGGCCAGCGCCTCAGCCTGTCCAACACCAACGGCGACGTCTTCATCGAGGCCTGGGACCGCGACGAGCTCCAGGTGCGGGCGACCAAGCGGGTCAAGAGCCGCGGCGGCGACGCCGGCCAGGTGCTCGAGGAGCTGCGCATCGACGTCAACGTGGACGGCCGGGGCGTCGAGATCGACACGATCTACCCGCGACGGCGAGGCCTGTTCGGCTGGGACAGCGTCTCGGCCAGCGTCGAGTACGACGTCCGGCTGCCCCGCCGGGCCGACCTCGACGTGCGGACCGTCAACGGCGAGATCGAGATCGCCGGCCTGTCGGGCGACATCCGCCTGCGCTCGACCAACGGCGGCATCTCGGTCGCCGACTCGGCGGGCAGCGTCAGCGCGGCGACCACCAACGGCGGCATCCACGTCGAGCTCGACGAGGTCTCCGCCTCGGGCATGGAGTTCGAGACCACCAACGGCGGCATCCGGGTGGAGCTGCCGGCGGCGGTCCGGGCCTCGGTGACCGCCCGCACCACCAACGGCACGATCGAGACCGATTTTCCCGTGCAGGTGCAGGGGACCTTCCGCCGCAACCGCCTCGAGGGCGACATCAACGGCGGCGGCCCCGCGATCGATCTGCGCACGACCAACGGCTCGATCCGGCTCAAGGAGCGCTAGCCTGGTGGAGAGGGATCGAGGGTGGGGAGGGCGATCGGTCAATTCACGATCGGCGGCGAGTACGCCCGCTCGGGCTGCGCCTCGAATCCCATGCCGATCAGGGTCAGCAGGATCCGCTGGCGCTGGCGCGCGGTCGGCGCCTCGAGCAGCGCCTGCTTTTCGTCCGGAGCGAACGGCAGCGCGGCCGCCACCGCGTGCAGCAGGTTCACCGCCGGCAGGGCCGCCAGCAGCTCGTGGTCGAACTCCAGGCCGTGCTCGGCGCTGAAGCTGCGGATCGCCGCCAGCAGGCGCGCCCGGTCGAGGTCTTCCTCGCCGACCTTGAGATCGACCACGAACTCGTCGAAGGCCGCCACCACCCGCCGATAGCCGCGGCAGGTCTCGAGCTCGGCGCGCACCCGGAACCGGCAGGTGCCCTTGAGCACGATCAGGTAGCGGCCGTCGTCCTGGGGCTCGCACTCCTCGATCCGGCCGGCGCAACCGACCGAATAGAGCTCGGGGCTCTCCTCGTCGGCGACTCCGAGGTTGTCGGGGCCGGGCAGCTTCGGCTGGATCATGCCGAGGGTGCGGTCGCCCTTGAGCGCGTCCGCGACCAGGTTGCGGTAGCGCTCCTCGAAGACGTTCAGGGGTAGGAAGTTGCCGGGCAAGAGGAGCGTGCCCGTGAGTGGAAAAACCGGAAGTACGATGCTGTCCGCCGAGCCGATCACCGGCGCAGTATAACGGCCGTGCGCCGGCGCCTCCGTGGCATACTCGACTCCCCGTTGACGATCATCCGTAGACTCCTTGCGCGCCTGAGTCCGTCGCTTCTGACCCGTATGGTCGTGGCGCTGGTCCTGGTCGGCCTGCTGCCGATGGGCTTCGCGGTCTACCGGCTGATCGACGTCAACCGGACCGGCATGACCGACCAGGTCGAGCGGACGCTGGCCCTGGCGACGCGCAGCAAGGCCAACGAGATCGCCGGCGTGCTCGAGGCCTGGCGCGCGATGGCCCGCGGGTTGAGCGGCAACCGGGCGGTCGCCGATCCCACGTCGGCCGCGGCGGGCGAGCTGCTGGCCGGCCACCTCGAGGCGATTGCCGACTCCGGGGTGCGGGCGATCGCGCTGGTCAACTCCGAGGGCGAGCGCTACCTGCACGCGCAGCTGGCGAGCGACGACGCCGGGCGCCGGGCTCTCGCGCGGGCGCTGGAGCCGAACGGGGTGGCCGAGACCGTGGCCTTCCCGACCGGGGACGGAGCGCTGATCCGGGTGAGCGCGCCGCTGCCCGCCGGGCTCGGATACGTCTGGCTGCTCTGCGACGGCTCCCGCCTCGAGGTCGGGCTCGAGGCCGACGAGCTGGGCACCGAAGCCGAGCTCGCGCTCATCGACCGATCCGGCATGCCGATCATCGGCAGCACGGACGGCTTTCCCGCGTCGATGATCGCCGAGGCCACCTCCGGCCAGCTCCAGGGGGTGCGCTCGCGCTTCGAAGCCGGCGACTCGCTCGAGTTCGTGGGCACCTACTCGCCGGTCGCCGCCAGCAGCCTGGCGGTGCTCGGCCGACAGCCGACCAGCGAGGCCCACCGGGTCGCGCGTCAGATGCGCCGGCAGGCGCTGCTGGCGGTGGCCCTGGCGCTGCTGCTCGTCGCCGGCCTGGCGGCCGGCGCGTACTCCTCGGTGATCCGTCCGATCCGCAGCCTGACCGAAGCCCAGCGCGAGCTCGCCGGCCTCGGCGCGACCGACGCCAAAGGCAACGAGATCGAACAGCTCAAGAGCTCGTTCGAGTCGCTGCGCCGGGGGCTGCGCGACCGCAAGGAGCTCGACGACGTGTTCCTGGGGCGCTACCGGGTGGTCGAGGTCATCGGCTCGGGAGCGATGGGCACGGTCTTTCTCGCCCGCGACCCGAAGCTGGAGCGCGACGTCGCCCTCAAGACCATCCGGCTCGATCGCCAGCTCGACCCGGAGAGGCGGCAGGACCTGGTGCACCGCCTGCTCAAGGAGGCGGTCACCGGCGCCCGATTCAGCCATCCGAACATCGTCGTGGTCTACGACGTGGAGGATCGTCCCGAGGCCGCGTTTCTGGCGATGGAGTACGTCGACGGCATGAGCCTCGAGTCGCTCCTCTGGGAGGCCGGCCGGCTTCCCTTCGAGCAGGTCGTGCCGCTCGGCTCGGCGATCGCGGAGGGGCTGGCCGCGGCCCACGCCCACGACCTCGTCCACCGCGACGTCAAGCCGGCCAACGTGCTGCTGGGCAAGGACGGCTCGATCAAGCTGACCGATTTCGGCATCTCCGACCTGATCTCGGCGCTCTCGGAGACGCCCGACGTCGTGTTCGGCACCCCCGGCTACCTCCCCCCGGAGACCATCCGCGGCAAGGGCTACGACAAGAGCGGCGACCTGTTCTCGCTCGGGGCGGTGCTCTACTACTGCCTGACCGGCAGCCGGCCGTTCGA
>JBFGLX010000268.1:0-5140 GCA_041575955.1 Thermoanaerobaculia bacterium | reverse complement strand
CCCACCAGTCTAGCCTTACGCCCTCTGGGCACTGGGTTCAGTTTGGCCCGTCGAGTCCCCCCATGCCATGGACGGGGCCCGGGGCGGGGGTTGGGGGTCGACAGGTCCCCCAGACGGGGCCTAAAGCGCAGCGCCCCCGCCCCAACCCCCGACCCTGGCCCACTCCCGCCACGGGGACGCCGGAGGCTCTACACTACGGAGACTCGCCGACGATCCGCGACCCGTCGGCGGCCGTAGAGGCTCTTGCATGGTCCTGACGCTACTGCTCGCCGCCACCTTCTTTCTCGCCTGGAGCAACGGCGCGAACGACAACTTCAAGGGGGTCGCGACGCTCTGGGGAAGCCGCGCCGCCAGCTTCCGAACGGCGCTGGCCTGGGCGACCGCGAGCACCCTGCTCGGCAGCCTGGCGTCGGTGCTGCTCGCCGGAGCCCTGGTGCAGCGCTTCGGCGGCAAGGGCGTGATCGACGATTCGGTGATCGAGCCGGCGATGCTCGGGGCGATCGCCGGCGCCGGCGCGGTCACGATCTTCCTGGCGACGCTCCTCAAGATGCCCACCTCGACCACCCACGCGCTGACCGGCGCCCTGGTCGGTGCCGGCTGGTCGGCCGGCGGCCGGGCGGCGATCGACTGGACGATCGTCGGCAGCAAGTTCGCCCAGCCGCTGCTGCTCAGCCCGCTGCTGGCGATCGGCGCCGCGGCGCTGCTCTATCCGCTGCTGCGGCGCGCGCGCCTCGCCGCCGGCATCGATCGCCAGAGCTGCCTGTGCGTCGGTCCGGGCGAGCCGCCGGTCGCGATCGGCGCGGCAGCCGCGCTCGAGGTCGGCGCGCCGGCGCCCGAGATCGCGCTCGGCTCGACCGCCCAGTGCGTGGAGCGCTACCGCGGCTCGCTGCTCGGCATCGACGCCCAACGAGCCGTCGACCTGGTGCACTATGCCAGCGCCGGCTCGGTCTGTTTCGCGCGCGCCGTCAACGACACGCCGAAGATCGCCGCCCTCCTGCTGGGCGCCGGCGCCCTGTTCGAAGCCGACCTTTCGACGCCGACGCTGCTGCTCGTCGCCCTGGCGATGGCCGCCGGCGGCTGGGTGCAGTCGCGGGGCGTCGCCGACACGATGAGCCACCGGATCACCAGCCTGAACCCCGGCCAGGGCCTGACCGCCAACCTGCTGACCGCCGCCCTGGTGCTCGGCGCCTCGCGGTTCGGCCTGCCGGTGAGCACCACCCACGTCTCGTGCGGCTCGATCTTCGGCATCGGTCTCGCGACCGGCACCGGCAGCGCCCGCACCGTGCTGCGGATCCTGGCCACCTGGCTGACCACCCTGCCGCTCGGCCTGGCGCTCGGCGCGCTGATCTACCGCCTGCTCGCCTAGCCTTCGCTACGGGTAGTAGCCGGCCACCGTCCTGACCTCGGCGCCGTCCTCGACCTTGACCTCGATGCGGCGGAACTCCGCTTCGTCCTTGTCGCTGGTCGACTGGTAGACCAGGAGGTACTGCGAGCGCAGCTCCTGCTGGATGCGGTCGTAGATCCCGGCGAGCTCGGCGAGGTCGTCGATGAAGAACGCCCGGCCGCCGGTGACCGCCGCGAGATCGCGCAGGGTCTCGCGCGACCGCTTGTCCGCGGCCAGCTCCTTCATGCCGATCACGTAGACGGTCACGCCCGCCCGGCGGGCGGTCTCGAGGGCGTTGTCGAAGCCGAATCGGCTGGCCTCGTCGACGCCGTCGGAGAGCAGCAGCAGGGCCTTCTGTCCCTTGATGCCGTCGAAGTAGTGCAGCGCGAAGATCAGGCTGTCGTAGAGCGCCGTGCTGCCGCTCGGGCGCAGCCCGTCGAGCGCCGCCGCGATCTCCTGCCGGTCGCTCGAGAATCGGACCGCCACGGTCGGCCGGACGTCGAACGAGATCAGCGCCAGGCGGTCGCGCGCCTGGATCGTCCGATCGACGAAGGCGCCGGCGGCCTCGGTGACCAAGTCGATGCCGTCCGCCATCGAGGCCGAGGTGTCGATCAGGAGCCCGGCATGAATGGGCAGGTCGCGGACGTGCTCGAACCGCCGCAGCTCCTGCTCGACGCCGTCCTCGAGCACCCGGAAGGCCTCGCGCGGCAGGTCGAGCAGCGGCCGCCCGGAGCGGCTCAGCACGGTGGCGTAGAGCTCCACCAGCTGCACCTCGATGTGCTCGAAGTAGTCGGGAGCGTTGACGAAGACGACGTCCTCGGTCGCGTTGCCGTCGTCCAGATAGCCGACCGCGCGCACGTAGGCGAGGCCCGGCGCGCGCAGCAGGATCGGCTGCACGAACGGCTCCTGGAAGAGGGTGGCGATCCGATCCTCGCCCAGGAAGAGCTCGACCCGATCGAGCGTGCTGCCGTCCGGCACCTCGACCTGGACGACCGCGCTCAGGCTGTCGAGATACTCGCGGTCGGCGCGCGGCTCGACCAGCCGGACCCGAAAGCGCTGGCCGCCCTGATTGACCAGCAGCTCGTCGCTCGCCCGCTCGCGGCCGGCGGCGTCGTAGGCGACCACGCGCACCCGGTGGCTGGCCGCGGTGGTGCCCAGGTTGAGCTCCAGGCTGAACGGCGGCTCGCGCTTGGTCATCACCTCGCGCTCGTTCAGCAGGAAGCTCACCCGCTCGACCTCGCCCGACACCACGGTGTTGAAGCGCACCTGACCGAGCTGGATCTCCCCCTCCTCGGGCGGCACCAGGCGGATCGTCGTCTGACCGCGCGCCGCGGCCTCGTTGGCCTCGTCGAGGAGCCGGAAGATCGCCGAGTCGGGCGCCTGGCGGATCGAGCGCAGGCCACTCGCGTCGGGCACTTCGAGGCGCCGGCGGGCGTGGGCGAAACGGCGGCCGTAGACGTCTTCCAGCTTGACCCGGATCTCGACCTCGCCCGGGCGCAGGAAGCGCTGGAAGACCAGCGGCAGCACCGGCCGCTCCGGCGACCGCGGCAGCTCGAACTGGTAGCGGAAGCTCTCGAACAGGCGGTCGTCGCGAATGACCTCGCCGATCAACAGGAACTCGTGCGCGCCGGCGCCCGGCCGGGCGCCGGCCTCCGCCACGGGCACGCTCAGCAGGCCCTGCACCGCGGTGCGGCGCTGGTTGCGCCCCGGGAAGGCGAACTCGAGGTCGACTTCGAAGGTCTCCGAGCCCGCCGGCAGATCGGTGGACGAGGCCGCGAAGCTGGCGAGCCACTCCTCCGACCGCGGCTGGGGCACTTTCATCAGGTCGGTGATGAAGTGCCAGTACCCCCCCTCCTCGCTGATCAGCCGCACGGCGCCGTTGAAGACGTCGCCGTCGCAGAAATCGGCCGGGTTCTCGCTCGGCAGCTTCGAGCGGATGGCCGCGTCGAGCGCGCGGTCGCCCGCCCAGATCTCGTACGGCCAGCGCGCGCGGTGGACCGGGCGGTAGAAGATCACCGCGAATCGCCGGCTGGTGCGCTCGCTGCCGCCGTAGAACCAGATCTCGAGCTCGGTGCGCGACGAGTAGCAGACGTCGAGCACCCGGCCGTCGCCGATCACGAACCGGCCGGGCTCGCCGTTGAGCAGGTAGAAGCGCGAGCGGGCGTCCTCGAGCGATCCCCAGTCCGCCAGCGCCTGATCGACGCGGCTCATCCACCGGCGCCGGAGCTCGTTGTAGGGCGTCCGCGGATCGGGGTCGCGCACCGCCCAGAACTCCTCGATGAACGCCCGCCGCCGGAAGTCCTCGTCGATCGACAGGAAATACTCGAGCTCCGCGTCCGAGATCAGCAATGAGACGATCTCGAGCCAGTCGCGGAACTCACGGTCGAGGTCGTCGGGGATCGCCGGCGCCTCGCCGAGAGCGCCGACGGGCAAGAGCGCCGCCAGCAGGAGGGCGACCCGTAAAAAGGACGCTCCGGGCTCGAAGGTGGGTTTCAGCATGGTCGGCTCGCCGCCCGGCCGGGCCTCGGACCCCGGCCCGGACCGCAGTCCTTGCGAGTCTCGTTCCAGGTGCCTGTCTCGTCAACGGGCGACGAAGCGCCGCAGCTCGGCGAGCAGCGGATCGGCCGGCGCCCGCTCGCCGATCAGCAGCACGAACGGCTCGACGTCGGCGTGCGACGGCACCGACGACAGCTTCCAGTAGAGCAGCCCGGTCAGCAGCCGGGCGCCGCTCTCGGCCTCGATCCGCCGGTTCGCCTCGAACAGGGCCCGCATCGCCAGCGCCCGCTCGCCGAGGTCGGCGGGCTGCTCCTGCCAGACGACCAGGCGGGTTCCGGTCTCTTCCGGCAGCACCGAGAAGCCGGTCGCCGCCCACGGCTCGATGGTGGAGTTGCGCCGCGCCACGTAGCCGATCTCGGTGAACAGCACCGGCAGCTCCGGCACGCCAGCCTGCCGGCGGAACGAGTCGATCGCCCGCAGGTGTCCCAGCCAGCCGGTGCGCAGAACGTCGAGCAGGCGGGCCGCGTCCGTGGACTCGGGCAGAAGGTGCCGCCGAAGCGGAAAGTAGGCGTTGATGCTGATCACGTCGAGGGCGTCCCAGAACGGCACGAACGCGTACTGATCGAAGTTCGCGGCGTAGCTCAGCGGCCCGCTGAACTCCCGCCGGGCGCCGGCGATCAGCTCGCGCCAGTAGGTCTCGAGCAGCGCCCGCCGGCGGTTGATCTCGGCCAGCGGATCGGCGGCCTCGACGGCGCTCGTCTGCCGCGCCCAGGCGACGTGCGCCCGGTTCTGATCGTCGAGGAACGACCCCACCTCGCCATAGCTGTCGAAGCCCCGCACCGGCAGCGCCACGCCCTCGATCTCGTCCGCGTGCTCCATGACCCGCGTCCGCTCGCGCTCGACCTTCTCGGCGTTGGTCCAGTACTCCTCGAGCACCGGCAGCTCGTCGATCTCGACCGCGTTGGTGAGCGCGTTGAGCTCGCTGGCGACCGCCAGGACGCTCACGCCCTCGGCCTCGGCGACCCGCGCCCAGCGGGCGACGAACTCGCGGTAGCGGCGGAACCACTCGGCGAGCTCGGCGTCGGTGCGCGGCATGATCATGCCGTGCCAGAGGAACTTGTTGCGCTCGAACGCGTGATCGAGCGCCACCCGCAGCACCAGCACCACCGCCAGCCCCGCTCGCCGAGCGACCCGGATCTCGTTGACCACCCAGGGCGCCTCCTCGTCGAACCAGAGGTTGGCGCCGTCCCAGTCGCCCTG
>JBFGLX010000267.1:0-5163 GCA_041575955.1 Thermoanaerobaculia bacterium | reverse complement strand
TCGAGCACGTGGTACATCCCTCGTTCGCTGAGGAAGTCCATCACGAACCAGCGCGAGCCGCGAGTGCCCGCGGGTTGGGTGACGAAGGCGGCCTTCTTGGGCAGGGGGTGTTTGGATGCGGAAAACAGCTTCCTCAGCACCGGGGGGACCGGGCTGCCGGAGTAGAGCACGGTCTTGTCGAGCCACTCGACGAGCTTCGGGTTCTGTCCCAGGTCGATCTTGAATAGCTGGGGTGGCAGGCGGAGCCGATCCAGGCGAGCGTCCGGCCATTCCCTGCCGGCGGCAGTCTCGGACGTCTGGGGTTGCTCCGACGCCGCCAGGTCGACCACTGCCTCCGCCGCGTCCAGCGCACGATTGACCGACCAGAGCGCCGCCTGCGTGCCGAAGGTGAAGCCCTGGGCCATCATCTTCGTCAGCCGGTCCTGCATCTCTTCGAGCGTGTCTCTCTGGTCAGACATGGGGACCCCCCTTTTGGCGGTACCGCGTCGGACAGAGGCCGAAGGACAGCCGGGACCGCCTGACGGCTGTGCTCACGATCCCGCCTACATTACGGCAGAATTCGCAAGGATGCCAGTAAGGTCACGGCCTGTCCGCCGGATCCTGGCCGGGTTTTTCGCGGTAGTAGACCGGCTCGCGCAGGCGGACTCGTCAATTCGCGAGAGTCCGGCCTACTTGCTCTTCTGGAACTTCTTGTCCGCTGCTTCCACCGCGTCGGCGAGCTCTTTGAACATCGTGCTCGTGCCGTTGGCCAGCGCTTTGACCGGGCCCTCGCTGGCGTCGAGCTTGAAGATGTTGTCGGCGTCCAGTCCGTCCGAGAACTCCTTGCAGCCCGAGGCCACCGCCGCCGCGGTTCCGCTCGTCAGCGCGAGCGAAGCGGCGATCATCCGGTTGATCAGTTTCTTGGCGTCGTCTCTGTCCTTCTTGTCCCTGTTCGCCGTCTTCGTCGTCATGGTCGCCTTCCTCCTCGAGCTCGCGTCGCTCGGCTCGCTATGACTGGTCTCGCTCGATCGGACGCGCGGCGTCAGTATAGCCCAGCGCCCTTCCCAGCAGCACCCGCGCCACCATGCCCGGGTGGGTGATTGCCCCCAGCCGCTCGGTCAGATGAAACACCTCCAGGAACCGCTCGCACACCAGGCGGTCGTGGGAACAGCGCTCGAAGACCCGGGACGAGTACCACTCGAGCGCCGCTCGGGTGGGCGTCCAGGGCACGGCGTCGGGGCGGAAGCGAGCCGCCTCGACGCCCGACAGCAGCCACGGGTCGGCCAGCAGGCGCCGCAGCTTGCGGTAGTAGTCGCCGGCGAAGCGGTGCCAGCTGCCATGGTGAGCGGCGGCCGTCAGGCACTCGCCGAGGATCACCGCTTCGCTTGCCGACAGGCTCATGCCCTGGCCGAAAAGGGGGTTCAGGCTGCAGATGGAGTCGCCGATCAGGATCAGAGAGCGCGGCTGGCGCGGCAAGAGGTCATAGCGACGCCACACCTGGCGCCTGAAGCGGTAGGTCTGAATGCCGGACAAAGGCTCCGCGGACCGCATCGCGTCGTAGACGCTCCGGCTGGGCAGCTCGCGGCAGAACTCCCGGAACTCGTCGTCGGTGGCACCGGGATGGTCGCCGTCGTAGCCGGCCACGGTCACCAGCCAGCGGTTGCCCTCCAGCGAGACCAGGAATCCGGCACGCCGCTGGGCGGGCGGTTTGGGATAGACGAGCAGCGCCTTCCACGGCGGTCGGAAGCCGTCGGGAGGGCGCACCAGGCGACTCGCGTAGCCCAGGTCGATCTCGATGCGGTCCTCCCGCGGCGCCGGGTGTCCCAGCGCCTCCAGCCAGGCCGGTACGCGCGATCCGCGCCCGCTGGCGTCGACGACCAGGTCGGTCGCGAGCCGCCGGGGCGCGCCACGCGAGCCGTTCTGCCGGACGAACTCCAGGCCGCCGATCGCATCGCCGGAGTCGCCCGGCAGCAGCCGCCGGACGGAGGCGTGGTCGAGGATCTCGACGTTGCCGCGCTGACGTATCCGCTCCGAGATCTGGAGCTCCAGCAGCGCCCGACTCTGCAACGTCCCGAGCAGCCGGCTGGGGAAGCGCAACCGCCAGGCCCCGTGGTGAAAGAAGTGGAGGTCGCTGGCGAAGTCGAGCCGCCTCGCGCCGTGCGCGCAGAGATCGTCTCCGATCCCGGGGAAGAGGCCCTCGATGAGCTTCTGGCCACCGTTGAGCAGTACGTGGCTGTGCGCGGCCTGCGGCGTACCGCGGCGCGGCGAGTAGCGGGCCCGCGACGGGTCGCGCTCGAGCACCACGACGCGCCCGAAGTGCTCCGACAGCACCCGGGCCGCCAGCAGCCCGGCCAGGCTGCCGCCGATCACGGCGGCGCAGCCTCGCTGCAGGAAACGTTTGCCTTTCATCGCGGCGCTACCTCCGCCTCACTCCCTCGATCAGGAGCCAGAGGTAAAGGCCTCCCAGGACCGCCGCCAGCGGCCCCCTGAGGGAGACGCCGAACAGCGTGAGGGGCTCCGGCGCCGCGACCAGCGCGGCGAGGCCGATGGTGGCCAGCGCCCCCACCAGCAGCCAGGTCCGCTGGTCGCGGTCGCGGCGGGTCTTTTCCGATTCGGTGGTGCTCAGATAGACGGAGAACTTGCCGTCCGCCAGCTCCTGCAGGATCCGTCCGAGCGACTCCGGGAGCCGGCGCACGAAGGAGAACGCGGCCAGCAACGGCCGGATGTCGGTGGACCGGAGCCGCCGAACCGAGCGCTCGAGGGCCAGCCGGCTCAGGGGCTCGCCGGCATGGCTGCGGAGATCCGCCTTCGGCGCCAGATTCCAGCAGATGGCCTCGACCCCCGCCAGCCGCCGTTGCACGGCCGCGAACTCGCCCGCCGGCACGGCCTGCTCGCTCTCCAGCAGGGCCATCATGCCGCGCAGTCGCTTGAGGGTGCGCGTCGGCCAGCGTCGGTCGCCGGAGAGGGTCACTTCGCGGAGGCGCTTGCCCAGGTCCCACTCCCGGGAGGCGGCGATGAACCGCCGGCGGAGGGCCTCCTCGCGGGCCGGCTCCAGGTCGAGCTCGCGCCGCAGGGTCTGGAAGAGGTCCACCGGATCGCCCTCGAGCGTGGCGTTGAAGAGGCGCAGATACCAGGCCTGGGCGTCCTCGCCGATCGCCCCGACCCGCTGGTGGTCGCGCAGGCTGACGGCGCCATCCGTCAGCGCCAGGATGTTGTCCGGGTGCCAGAAGCGATTCATCAGGCCGACGCCGAAGATCTCGTCGAGGGTCGCCTCCACCAGGCTGCGGGCCACGGCTCCCCGGTCCGGCTGTCGCGCGTCGAGCTCCGGCTCGCTCGCCGAGGGTTCGGTCGCGGGCGGCCGGAGCAGGCGCGTCAGCCGCAATCCCGGCTGCAGCTCGCGCGTCAGCACGCGCTCGCTGGACATCTCCGGGACGGGTCGCGGCACGGTCAGCCGAGCGCTCTCGGCTTGCCGCAGGTTCTGGAGGTTGAGGAGCTCGACCGAGAGGTCCAGGCTCCGGTGGAGCTCCTCGCGGAGCTCCTCGACCGCCGCCGCCAGCAAGCTCTCGCCGCGCAGGACGCCGGCGCGTATCAGCTCGCCCGCGACGCGTTCGGGCTGCAGCTCTTCAGCGACCCACCGCTCGGCGCCCGGCCGCCGGAGCTTGACCGCCACGGCCTCGCCCCGCCAGCGGGCGGCGTGGCTCTGGCAGAGCAGCGTCGAACGGATCGGTCGGGGATCGAGCTCCGTGAGCTCGCCCAGGCTCGCGGCACTGATTCCGCCCCGCCCGCACTCTTCGTCCAGGAGCCGTCGGACCTCGTCGGTCGGCATCGGCGGAGCGTTCTCTTCGAGCAGGAGCAGCTCGCGGCCGTAAGCTTCGGGGAGCCGGTCGGGCCGCATGGCCAGGAACTGGCCGAGGCGCACGAAGAGCGGGCCGCGACTTTCGAGAAAGCGCCGCAGAGCACGGGCTTGCTCGACCTCGACCGTGGCCTGCGTGAGCATGGGCATCACCTGATCAGAACCGCGACGGCCAGGAGCCCGGTGCCGATCAGGCCGGCGCCGAGCTTCGTGCCCAGCTCGGGGGCGCCCACCAGCAGGAGGGCGAGGGAGATCGCCACCGCGCCGGCCGCCAGCGGGCGCGCGACGCCGCGGCGGTCTTCCGCCATCGGCCAATCGATCGCCCGCAAGGGCCGCCGGTAGCCGGCGTCACGGACGTCCGCGAGCAGGGTCGACAGACGCTCGGGCGCGGTCAGGGCCAGCTCGAGAAGCGAGTCGTAGAGCCGCCAGTCGAACGGCCGGGTCAGCAGCTCCTCTCCCAGGTCGCCCCGGCGGCTGGTGAAGAAGTCGCGACACTGGGCGATCAAGTCGAAGTCCGGGGAGGTCGACAGGGCGATCGAGTCGAGGACGATCAGCGCCCGCCAGAACAGGAGGTAGTCCATGGCCGCGCGATAGTGGTTCTCGGTCACGACCACGACCATGTCGTCGAACGCCTTGCCCAGGTGGCGGTCTCGGATCGGTGTCGATTGGTCGAGCGAGCTCCGATACCAGGCGCCGAGCGTGTCGCATGCGTCGCGCCGGAAGGCGAGCGGATCGCTCCATTCGGTCGGCTCGTAGATACGCTCCAGGTGACGGAAGCTTTCGGCCACGTCGCCCAGCACCAGATTCTCGGTGTAGCCGACGAAGGTCGCTCGCTGCTCCTCCGTCAGCTCGCCGAAGATGCCGAAGTCGACGAACGCGACGCGGTTTCCAGGCAGCACGAGGATGTTGCCCGGATGGGGGTCGCCGTGGAAGAATCCGCTCACGAAGAGCTGGTGCAGAGTGGCGCGACTCAGGTTGTCGAGGATCTGGTCGAGGTCGAACCCGGGAACCGCGGCCGCGAGCTCCGCGTGCTGGCCCGCCTCGAGGAGCAGCCGGACGTCGCGCATGCTGATGCCGTCGATGAACTCCATGACCAGAACGCGGCGGGTCGTGAGCTCCCAGTGGATCTCCGGCATCACGGCGCCGGAGGTGATCTCGCGACGCAGCCGGTCGGCGGTCTCTCCCTCGAGAATGAAGTCGAGCTCGTTGCGGGTGAAGCGGGAGAACTCCTCGACGATCTCGCGCACCGAGATGGTCCCCAGCAGACCGCCGAGATCGAGCAGCCAGGCGAGACGGCGGAGGTTGCGCACGTCGGCGTCGAACAGCGCGGC
>JBFGLX010000266.1:0-5183 GCA_041575955.1 Thermoanaerobaculia bacterium | reverse complement strand
GGAGATCTCCCGATCCAGATTCGACGTCACGGTGATCTCGAAGGAGAGCTTCGACGATCGGCCCAGCCGGAAGAAGGTCTGCGCCGGCTCGATCTCCACCTCCACCGGCGGCACCGAGCGCACCGGGCGCCGGATCTCGCCTACGGCCTGATCGCCGTAACGGTAGGCCACCTCGCGCTCCAGGGTAATCGGGGTGCCGGCGACGGCGAGCTCGAACCGTGCGGTCAGCGGCACGCGATAGGGCTCCCCGCGCAGCCACTCGGGCACCGCGCTCCAGTCGTACAGGTCCCCCATGCGCGGACGCTCCAGGAAGTAGGGCACCGAAGGGCCGGCGTCGGCCGGCACCTCGACGCGGAAGCTCCTCGTCACCAGGCCCCGGTCGGGCTCGTCCTCGCCGGCCTCGCCGGCCTCGCCGGCCGTCGGCACCCAGCCCTCCGCCGACAGCAGACTCACCGACAGGAGCTCGACCGGCGTCTCGCCGGCGGGCCACAGGGTCGCGGTGACGTTCAGGACGCCACCAGCCGGAACGCTCTCGCGATCCGCCAAAGCGTCCACCACCACGCCGGCCGCGGCCGCCAGCCCGGCCTCTGCCACGGTGATCTTCTCGTCGATCAGGTCGGCCACCACCTCGCCACCGGGGATCCGGGCCGCGGCGGCCCGCGCCTCCCGGAGCTCGGCGAGCACCCTCGAGAGCCCTACCACGGCCCGCTCGAGCCCCACCGGAGCCAGCCCGGCGCGCGTCTCTCGCGCCAGCGACTCGACCCGCGTCAGCCGGAGCTCGATCGCGCGCCGCTGCTCGCCTTCGGACAGCGACGAGGCGATCGCGGCGAGGCGCGTGTCGATGCCGGCGAAGGGCGTGTCGCCGTCGGCGCCGGCGCCACCGGCGATCCAGCGCAGGTCGCCCCGAGCATCGCCCAGCGGCTGGGTCCGGCCCATGTCCTGCGACCGGTGCTGGCTGCGGCTCGCGGCGGCGATCTGGCCGACCGACCGACCGGTGATCGGATCCAGGGCGCCGAGCGAAAAGCCGATGGTGGCGTCGTCGTCGCGACTCCAGGCACGCCGGTAGAGCGCCTCGGCCGTCCAGGGCGGCAGCCCGAGATGCTCGAGCAGCCCGGGGTCTGCAACCCGCTCGTAGAGCTCGTGCGCGATCACCGCCGAGGCCTGGTGCTGTCCGTGGCCGGCGCGCGCGTCCGCCGGGAAGATCGCCACCACCACCTGCGGCTTGAAACGTCGCGCCGCCCGGATCGCGTCCTCGAGCAGGATCTCCCGCGGCCAGCGCTCGAACGTCTCCTCGAGCGAGCGCGTGTAGCCGAAGTCGAAGGCGCGGGCGAAGTACTGGCGCGTGCCTTCGATCCGCCGCGCCGCCAGCAGCTCGCCGGTCCGGATCAGGCCCAGCGGCTCGCCCAGCTCCGGACCGATCAGGTTCTGCCCGCCCTCGCCGCGCGACAGCGACAGGTAGGCGGCTTCCCCGCCGACACCGCGAGACACCCAGGCGAGCAGCGCGTTGTCCTCGTCGTCGGGATGAGCGCCGACCACCAGCAGGCGGGCGTGGATCGACAGCTTGGCGAGCGCCCGATCGACCAGCTCCAGGCCGCCGCTCGAGGCCGGCTCGAGCGCCGCCGGACGGGGGGCGGCGCTGCGGACCGCCGCGCCGCCGGCCGGGCCCGACGGCGCCGCCAGGACGGCGGCCAGGGCCAGCAGAGCGATCCGCGGCGACGTCGTAGGCATGGAGTCCGAGATTGTACCCATCCCGCCCCGCTCCGGACCTGAAGCGCTCTCGCTTGCCGGCCGTTGCCGCGCTTTGCTAGCCTCGCGGTTCCGCCGACCCCGTCCAGAATGCCGCGACTACTCGAGCCTGCTGCGTTTCGCCGCCCGCGAGCGGTGCGCTCGACCCCTCGCCGGCCAGCCGGCGCCGCCGCCCTGCTGACGCTCGCGGCGCTGGTGGCGAGCGGCTGCGGCCGCGACGCCCCGGAGCCGGCCGCGGCGCGCGTCGAGCCGCCCGTCGACGGCACCCCGCGGCTGGTTCTCTTCATCGTCGTCGACCAGTGCCGCGCCGACTACCTGGAGCGGTTCCGGCCGCTCCTGAGATTCGGCCTCGACCGGCTGCTGCGCGAGTCGATCGTTTTCGCCGACGTCCGCCACGACCACGCGTGGACCAAGACCGCGCCCGGCCACGCGACCCTCGCCACCGGCGTCCACCCGTCCCGGCACGGCATCGTCAGCAACGAGTGGTACGACCGCGAGCTCGGCAAGGTGGTCGACTCGGACGAGGACGACCGCTGGGACGACGACCGCTCTCCCCACCATCTGCTGGTCCCGACCCTCGCCGATCGGATGAAGGAGCTGTGGCCCGATGCGAAGGTCTTCGGAGCGAGCGGCAAGTCGCGCGGCGCGATCCTGCCCGCCGGGCGGAGCGCCGATCGCGCCTTCTGGCTCGACGACGAGACCGGCCGCTTTCTTACCTCCACCTATTACGGCGCGACCGAGCCCGCCTGGCTGGAGGCGTTCCACCGCGACTCCTTCCTGGACCGCCGGTTCGGCGCCCCCTGGGAGCCGCTGCCCGAGGCGGTCGCGGCCGGCGCCGCCTACGGCATCGAGCCGCTCGACCGCGGGCTGGCGTTTCCACCCCTGCCACGCGCGATCGGCCGCGCGTCGGTGCACCCGGACGAGTTCTACTACGAGGACGTCTACTGGACGCCGTTCATCGACCGCTTTCTGCTCGAGTTCGCGCAGACCCTCCTGGTCGAGGAGCGGCTGGGGGCCGACGCCTATCCCGACTTCCTGTCGCTTTCGTTCTCGGCGCTCGACCTGGTCGGGCACGCCTACGGACCCGACAGCATCGAGCTGCTCGACACCCTCCTGCGCCTCGACCGGGTGCTCGGCGAGCTGCTCGACTTCGTCCACGAGCACGTCGGCCTCGAGAATACGCTGGTCTCGCTGAGCGCCGACCACGGCGTCTCGCCGGTGCCCGAGATCTCGATCGCGCGCGGCTACGCCGCCCGCAGATTCGGCCTCGAGGAGCGCCTGTGCGTGCAGTCGACCGACTCGCGGCTGGACCGCGAGCTCGGCGCGGCCGGCTGGTTCCTAGACGACTTCCGGCTCGATCCGGAGGCGGTGGCGGCGGCCGGCCTCTCCCAGGCGGAGGCGGAGGCGGCGGCCGCCCGGCTGATCGAGCAGTGCCCCGGGGTCGAGCGCGCGTGGACGGCCACGGAGCTGACCTCGGCTGGCGGCGCCGACGATCCGATGCGGCGCCTCCATCGCAACAACTTCTACCCGGGGCGCAGCCCCGACCTGCTGGTGCAGTTCGAAGCCTGGTCGGTCAACCGGACGGACAACACGACCACGCACGGCTCCCCCTACCCGTATGACACCCGCGTCCCCTGGCTGCTGCGGCTGCCGTCCGGCGCCGGCGCGACCGTCGACGAGCCGGCCCTCACGGTCGACGTCGCCCCGACCCTGGCGGCGCTGCTGCGCATCGAGATGCCAGGCGAGCTGGACGGCGTCGACCGCTCCGGCGCGGCGCCTCAACGATAGAGCGCGTTAACTACAGACCGGGCACGCGGGCGCCGGGGTGACGCCCGACACCTCGGTGATCCAGTCGATGAAGTTGGCGACCCGGGTGTAGACGCCCGGGAACTGCTCCCGCGCGCAGCCGATGCCGAAGCTCACGACTCCGGCGACCCGGTCCCGGTCGGCGGTCTGATCGAAGACGATGCCGGGGCCGCCGCTGTCCCCCTGGCACGAGTCCTTGCCGCTCTCCCCGGCGCACAGCATGTTGTCGGTGATCACCACCCCGGTGCCCATGTAGCGAATCTGGCAGGCCTCGTTCGACAGGATGTCGACCCCGACCTCCATCAGGGCGTTGGAGGCCTCGCCCTCCTCCTCCAGCAGGCCCCAGCCGACCACCGTGTAGGGGTCGCCGGGAGCCGAGAAGTTGCCGGCCGCGGTGGTCAGCGCGAACGGCTCCTGGCTCGAGTTCGAGGCCAGGCGCACGAGGGCGATGTCCGAGTCGCTGGTGCTGGGGTTGTAGTCCGGATGGTTGAACACCTGCGCCACGTCGAGCACTTCGCCGTCGCTCTTGGTGAGGTCGAGGCGCCCGAGGATCACCTTGTGGGTGGTCTTGACCTCGCAGTGCGCCGCGGTCATCACCCAGTTCGGGGCGATCAGCGAGCCGCCGCAGAAGCTGAACAGGCCGCCCGGAAACGCGAGCGCGATCGAGGCGGCGCCCGGGTAGTCGCCGGGGAACGCCGGCGTTCCGCCAACGATCTTGGGTTCCGGCAGGGCACTTTCGCGCGCCCGGATGCTGTTCAGGAACGCGCGCTGCTCATCGGTCAGGCCCGCCGGGTCCTCGCCGGCGGCCGGCGCGGCCGCGCCGCAGAGCGTCAGGGCCGCCATCAGTGAGAGTGCAGTCAGGGTCGTCTTCATCTCTTGCCTCCTTCGGGCAGTTTGGGTAAAGGCGCGGGTGGCCGCCTGCCGGCGGCTCCCGTCGCGGATCAGCGCCCATCGGCGAGCGCGAATTTCCTGGTTCCGGCCGACTTGGTGCTGTCGCGCGCGATCCTTCGCCGCACCGGGAAGCGCCCGCGCACCTCTCGCCGGCCGGCGTCGAGCTCGATCGAATAGGCGGCCGCCGGCTCGCCACCGAACCACCAGCTGAGAATGTAGGTCTCCCCCGGCACCAGGTTGATCGGCGCGACGCCGCGGGTGAAGTTGAGCGGCCGGTCGTCGATTCGGAGCCAGTAGCTCGAGGCCTCGGTCTCCACCCGCACCTTCACCGCCACCCGGTCGACCGCCCGGCGTGCGAGCGAAAGGCGCGGGGCGGCGGAGCGGCTGACCATCGCCCGCGGCGCGGCGGCGGCCCGCTGCGCCAGGAGCACCGCCGCCTCGGCGTCGACCCGCCCGTAGCCGTAGAGCCGGCTATGGCCGTTGCCGTCGTAGGCGCCTCCGGCGGGGTCGATCTTCCGGCACGAATCGCGGATGATGCCGCGCACCTCGCTCCAGGTGAGCTCGGTGTTGGCCGCCAGGACCAGCGCGGCCACCCCCGCCACGCCCGGACAGGCGCTCGACGTGCCGCCGAAGCGGTTGGTGTAGTTGCCCTCGCGGTCTCCCCTCTTGCTGCTCCGCGGGTTGTAGCCGGCGGCGCCGGAGCGATCGGTGGTCCAGATGCCGCGCGTCGCCGTCGACTC
>JBFGLX010000265.1:0-5225 GCA_041575955.1 Thermoanaerobaculia bacterium | reverse complement strand
CGATGCCGCGCGGCGAGAGCGCGCGCACGGCGGCGAAGTCGGCCGTGGCCGCAAACAGGATCGCGGTCAGCGCGGTGGCGATCGACAGGATGGCGAACGTGACCGCCAGCGGATGGCGCCGGCGGACGAGGTCGCGGGTCACCACCGTGTAGACCGCCCAGGTGTGGGCGGAAGCGAGCACCAGCCAGTCGCCGCTGCTGCGCAGCCAGCCGAGATCGCCGAGGCTGCCGCGCGAGACCAGCAGCAGGATGCCGATCGTGGCGACCGCGATGCCCGCGACGCCGCGCCACCCGATGCGCTCGCGCAGAAACAGGAACGACAGAACGGCGAGGGCGAGCGGCGAGGCCGCGATGATCCAGCCGGTGTTGGTCGCCGTGGTGGTGAGCAGGCCGGTGATCTGGATCATGAAGTGCAGCGTCAGGATTGCGCCGCCCCAGAAGAGCGGCCGGACATCGCCGGGGGTGAACCGCAGCGGCACACGCTTGGCGAGCACGACGGCGGCCAGGAAGGGGAGTCCGATCGCCAGCCGCAAGAAGAAGATCTCGAGCGGCCCGAGCTCGGCGATCAGGATCTTCGTCGCGACGAAGGTCCAGCCCCAGAGGACGACGGCGGAAAAGAGAAGGGCGCGCGGCAGCATGGGCGTCGAGAGTCGCGCCATCCTGCCAAAGACCCGCCCGGATTGCACCGCCGCGCCACGGCGTGACCCAGCGTCGACGCCGAGACCTCGGAGCCTCGCCGTCGTCTGCCGGCTACGGCGTGAGCGGCTGCACCGTCACGGCGTTGCTCTCGACCGCGCCCACGGTCGCCACGTACTCGGCCGGCTCGCCGAGGTGGGTCACCGGCAGGGCCGCGATACCTGCCGGATCGGTGACCGCCGAGAAGATCCCAGCGCTCCCGGCGCCCGAGGTCCGCTCGAGGCTGACCGCCGCGCCCGCCAGCGGCTCCTGGGCGCCGTCGAAGACTCGCACCTGGAAGAGCTCGACGGCGCCGGTCTGGCCGGCGTCGAGCAGCACGGGGTCGAGGATCAGGGTGGCGGCCGCGCCGCCGCCCGTGGCCGGCTCGTCCGGCGCTCTGTGCACCTGGATGTTGCCGCCGTCCAGGGCGTCGTCCGCCACCCGATCGCCGGTGCTGTAGAAACACCCGGCGACGCATTCGAGGTGGAAGCGATCGGGGGTGAGGGTCGACCCGCTGTTGCCGGGCTCGCCGTTGTCGCCGACACACACCCGGAAGCTGGCCGCGATGTCCCTGTTGAAGCGGCCGGTGCCGCGGAACTCGAGGGCGTTCGGTCCGGCCAGGATGGCGCCGCAGGCGCCCTCGACCGAGCGGATCAGGGTGACCTGGTCGAGATGGATCTTGACCCCGGCGCCCTTGTCGTTGAGCTGCAGGCTGCCCTGCGGGCGGTCGTCCTTCTGCTTGGCGTTGAAGCCGAAGTTGATCTTGCCGCCGTCGGCGTCGGCCAGCCAGCCGCCACCGGTGGTCTTGTCGGCCGCCTCGTCGTCGTCGCCGTCGTCGTCCGGCAGATGCGGGCGCAACACGAACAACTCGCCGCCCTCGAGGTTGCTCACCGCCACGACGCCGCTTTCGAAGAAGAAATAGCCGCTCCACGAGCCGCCGAAGACCGCGGCGTCCACGTCGGGCGGCACGGTGTCGAAGAAGGCGATCTGGGTCAGATTGGCGTTGGCGATGTCCGCGGCGTCGAGCACCCGGTAGCCGGCGGTGTAGTTGGCCTGGTGGAGGAAGCGACCGTTGAAGTAGTGGTTGTGATCGATGGCGCCGGTGGGGCCGACGTAGGTGCCGATGTGCACCGGAGCGTCGAGATCGCGCACGTCCCACAAATAGGTATGGGTGTTGTGCGGCACGCCGGCGGTGGTCGCGTCGAGCTCGTCGGTCTCGTCGTTGCTCGCCATGTAGGCGTGGTCCTCGGTAAGCCAGCCCTGATGGGCGTAGCTGCGCCCCTCATAGTCGCGGATGGACAACACGCTGGGCCCGGTGAGCTGGCTCTTCGGCCCGCTCTTGTCACTCATGTCGATGATCGCGATCCGGTCCTCGTTGAACGACAGGCAGATCTCTTTGCCCTGGTGGTCGGGGTCCGGCCCGCGATAGATGGTGCACTGGGCGTCGTGGGTCGCGCCCGGAACGCCGCTGTTGAAGCAGCCGATGAAGAAGTCGGGGTCGGAGGGATCCTTGTTGAGGTCGAGCAGATGGTACTCGGCGCCGCAGGTGTCGCTCGCGACGACCGCGCCGAGGCCGGTCTCCTCGTTGATCGCGATGTTGTGCGCCTCGTCGAAGCCGGTGTAATGGTGGTCTTCGGTAAACACGGCCAGCGGTCCCGCGCCGCGCAAGCGCGTCAGGTCGAAGATCTGGAGGCCGTGGGTCCCCTGCAGCGATGGGGTAGGAAGGGGGCTGAAATCGCCCACCACGTAGACTTTGTTGGCGTAGACCTTGAGATCCCGCCACAGGAAGTTGGTCACCGGCGCCGGCATGTGGCCCACGAACGTCGGCAGCGTCGGGTCGGTCACGTCGACAAAGGCGACAGCGTCGCTCAAGGCCTGGATGGCGTACTCGCGCCCGGTCTCGGGATCGGTCCACCCCCACATGTCGGCGCCGCTGCTCGGATTGGCGCTGCCCGCGACGATCTCGCCGCTCGGCACGATGGCCAGCAGATCGACGTTGTCGCAGGCGTAGGGTCCGGCGAAGCCGCCCAAACAGGGCACGCCCTGGGCGCTCGCGGGCCAGGCGCCCAGGACGGTGAGAAGGAGCAGGCAGAGTGCCATCGAAACGGGCCGGACGAGTCGGGGAGCTGACTGCTGGATCATGCGGTCGCCTTTCTTTCGTCGGGTGGGGAACGAGGGTCCCTGGTCGCAAGCGCAAGCGGACTTGCAGTGTCGATTACGAATCTCGACGTTAGGCGACCCCTCGCCGGTCGGACAGAGGGGAAATCCCCCAGGAGCTGAGGGGAGTACTGCCCAGTCCCGGGGCCTAGTTCAGATAGCCGAGGGCCCGGAGCTGGTCGCGCAGCGTCTCGTCGATCACCGAGTCTTCGCTTCGGTAGACCTGCTCGGCGGCCAGCTTCTCGTCGATGGCGGCGCGCAGCGCGGCGGCGAGAATCGGCCGCCTGGCGGTGAGGGCGCGAAGCTCACCCGGGTCCTCGCGCCAGTTGTAGAGGTAGCGCTTGAGCCCCTTCCTGGGATCCCGGCGCTCCATGTACTTCCAGTCGCCGTCGATCACGCCGTAGGTGTCGGGGGTGAACCGGCTGGTCTGCGAGAAGAGCGGCCGGAGGCGCTCTGCAGCGGGCAGCGACCCGCCGGCGAGCAGCCCCAGAAGGCTGCGTCCCTCGACCCGTGGGATCTCGAGCCCCAGGTAGTCGAGGAGCGTGGGCAGGAGGTCGACGTGCTGGACCGTCTCGGGAACCCGCCGGCCGTCGCGCTGGCCGGGCATCTTGACGACCAGCGGCACGTTGAGCACCTCGGCGAACAGGTTGCTGCCGTGGTTCCAGGTGTAGTGCTCGTGAAAGGCCTCGCCGTGGTCGGAGAGGAAGATCACCAGCGCCTCGTCGAGCAGGCCGCTCGCCTCGAGGTAGTCGAGGGTCTCGCCGAAGGCGGCGTCGTTGGCGGCGATCTCGGCGTCGTAGAGCGCCTGCAGCTGGCGCAGGTTCGACTCGGTCGGGTCCCAGTGCGACTTGCGGCGATTGCCTTCGATGATCTGGTACACCTCGTCGGTGTCGGGGGCGAAGCGGCGCCGGTACTCCTCGGGCGGCAGGTACGGCTGGTGCGGATCGAGGGTGTGCAGGTAGAGGAAGAAGGGCCGTGACCGGTCGCGGCCCTGCAGCCACTCGACCATCCGCTGGTGCACTTCCAGCGAGGGCGCGGCGTGGATGAGCTCCAGGTGGTCGAACCCCTGCTCGAGACCGAAGGCGCCCGTCACGTAGCCGTTGGTGACCACCGCCGAGGTCTGGTACCCGGTGGCCCCGAGGATCTCGGCCAGGGTCAAGGCATCGGGGGCGAGCCGATGCTTGTTCCTGGTGACCCCGTGCGAGGGGGGCCAGACGCCGGTGAAGATCGAGGCCACCGAGGCGAGCGTCCAGCTCGACTGCGCCCGCGCGGACTCGAACAGCGTCGCCTCGCGGGCGAAGCGGTCGAGCCGCGGCGATACGGGCACGTCGTAGCCGTAACAGCCCAGGCGGTCGCTTCTCAGGGTGTCGACCAGGTACATGACGATGTTGGGGCGCGGCGGGGGAGCGGTGAGGTCGGGGGCCACCGCCGGCCGAGCCGGGGGAAGCGACCAGATCGTGGGCCGCGCGAGCAGCGCGCCGCCGGCGACGCGGCTCGGGTCGGTGGCGATTGCGCGCAGCGACAGCCGGACCGGCTCGTGCGGAGCGAGCTCGAGCGGGACCTCGAGCTCGGCCGCGCGCTCGAGCGACGCCAGCCGTCGCCGGGCGCCCTCGTCGCTGGCGATGTGGACCTCCAGGCGCCCGCCGGCCTCGCCCCTGAATCCCCAGCGATCGGCGCGCAGCACGCCGCCCGGCGGCAGCTTCAGGAACCAGTCCACCTGGGTGCCGTAGGGGATGAACAGCAGCTCGCCCTCCGGCTCGGCGACCGGTGGCGAAGGGGCGGCGTGCAGCCCCTCGAAGGCGATCCGGTACCAGGCCGCGGCCAGGCCGCGCTGGTCGCCGGTCGCGGGCGGCTCGCGGTTGAAGCGATAGGCGAGGGTGAGCCGGTTTTCGCCGGGTCGCAGCGCCGTCGCCGGCACCTCGAGCCGGTACTCGGCGAGGTCCGTGGCCAGCTCGAGCGCCGCGATCTCGGTGGCGTTGATCGCCACCGTGACGGTCTGCGGGCCGACGGCGCCGCGGCCGTCGAACGGCCGGCCCTCGAGCGCCAGCGTCAGGTCACGCGGCTCGACCACGAAGAACCGGACGTCGGAGTGCGACCCCACGCCCCACCGGAAGGCGCGCTGCCGGGACCGGTCCCGCTCTCTGTACGACCAGCCCGTCTCGAGGTGCGCGCCGGCCGCCGGGCTGCCGACCTCGAGCTCGACGACCTCGGTCGAGAGGCGCGCCTGCGGGAACCTGGGTACCAGGGGATGCCTGGCCTCCAGGAGCGGCGGCTCCGGCGCGCAGGCGAGGGACGCGATGGCGACGAGCGGGAGCAGGAATCCGGTGGCGGACTTGGCGGGAGACATCGGCTCGGAATCAAACGGCCGCAGTCTACACTCGGCGTCGACCGCGG
>JBFGLX010000264.1:0-5227 GCA_041575955.1 Thermoanaerobaculia bacterium | reverse complement strand
GGCGCGGACCTCGTTGTCGCGGTCGGCGAAGGAGCCGGGCAGCACGACCTCCTGACCGCCGCGGCAGTCGGTGGCGTTGAGCGGGTCGTCGTCCTGGACCCCCTGGAACAGGCTGTTGCCGGTGCACTGGTTGCTGAGCACGACCAGCCGTACGTGGGTCGCCGGCACCGGGCTGGGCAGGACGAAGGAGCGGATGGTCCAGTTCGGCACCCGCGGTCGCGGCGGTGCGCCCGGGAAGGCGTCCGGCGCGCTGGTGAAGGCCGGGGTGAAGAGCACCCCGTCGGTGGATACGTCGATCCGGAACTGCCGGAGCGCCGTAAAGCGGTTCTGGCCGGTGAGGAGCATCGCCGAGACGTTGACCTGCCTGACGGTCACCGGGCTCGTGCCCTGGAGATTGACGGTCACCTGCTTGCCGGCGACCGGGACGGTGGTCGCCTGCCAGTTGGTGGCCTCGGTATCGTCGATCAGCCCGGCGAAGCCGCTGCCGTTGCCGCTGGCGGTGGCTCCCTTGGCGCTCGACGCCCGGTTGGTCGCGAAGTCGATGGTGACGGTCGCGACCTGGCCGGCGGTGAAGGTGCGGCTGAAGCGCACGTGGCCGTAGCCGGGGGCGCGGGCGACGAACTCGTAGGTGCCGGGGGCGAACTGGGCCACGGCGTCGAAGTTGGGACCGCTGGTGGACGGGTTGGTGTCGGCGATCGGCGACGTGTAGGCCTCGTAGTGGCCGACGTAGACGCGCGCCGTGGTGATCGCCGCGTTGCCCTCGTCGACCGCCCGCGCGGCGAAGGTGATGGTGGCGTTCGAGTGCAGGGGCGAGGAGAAGTCCGGAACCGGCTCGACGTCGTTCATGCCGCTGGTCGAAGCCCCGACGCCGAAGCCGCGGCGGGCGTAGGCCAGCCAGAGCTCGGCCTGGTTGGCGCCGCCGAAGCGCATGACGTCGGCCGCCAGCATCGCGTCGCGAGCGTCGAGCATGGTCGGGGCGGTCGGGATCAGCAACAGCTCGTCGATCCCGAGCTGCACCCAGCGCCGGTTGCCGGGGCAGAGCTTGGCCGGGCGCTTGCCGTTGGCGCACGCCCGCTGCAGGGCGGCGTCGCTCGACGGGTAGGTGGCGTCGTACTTGTCGTTGAGGATCTGGCGGATGTCGAACTGGGTGGCGCTCCAGATCTCGCCGTTGGCGTGCGGGCTGGCGGAGGCGGGTCCGATCGGGTCGTAGTCGAGGTTCGAGAAGTTGAGCGGGCTGGCGTTCATCGCGTAGTTGCGGATGCCCGCCTGCTTGTCGCCGGTGTCGTAGGGCCCGACGGCGAACGGGTTCTCGTCGGCCACCGGCACGAAGCCGTACTCGTTCAGGTACTCGACGCCGAGCAGGTCGCCCCAGCTCTCGCCCATGGCGCCGGCGTGGTCGCCGGAGCGCAGGAAGCCCTTGCCGGTCAGCCGGCTCTCGAGCAGATGGGTGAACTCGTGGCCGATGACCGACATGTCGTAGTCGCCGTCGACGCAGGGGGCGTAGAAGACCCCGCGCAGCGGCTGCCAGAGGTACATGTTGGTGATCGGCGGCACGCCGTCGACCAGCGGGATCATGTTGGCGTTGTCGCGGCCGAGGTAGCTCGGGTAGCCACCGTCGGCGGCGCCGGCCTGGGCGTCGCCCTGCAGCGCGTCGCGGTCCAGACCGCCGTTGCCGAGGTTGCTCTCCTGGGCGTTCCAGGTCTCCTCGCGGAAGCCGAGGAAGTAGCTCCAGTCGTGCATCCGGTTGTGCATGGCGAAGAGATTCGCCACAGCGGCCTCGATGTCGTTGCCGCCCGGCGTGCCGACGCCGGAGGTGACCTCGTTGCAGCCGCTCAGCAGCCAGCGGTTGTCCCAGTCGAAGCTGTAGGAGCGGGCGGAGGACGAAGCGCGCTGGCCGGAGAGGCCCGGGGTCAGCGGGCTCGACCACGATTCGGCGGTGTTGGCGCTGTTGCCGAGCGAGCTGAAGGTCGTCGCGTTGGCCCGCACCGAGTAGTCCCAGGGCACCCGGGCGGCGAGGTTCTCGACCTCCAGCTCGCATCCGGGGATCGACACCCCCTGGACGACCGAGTCCCAGCACCAGAGCTTGCGGTTGTCGACGTTGGGGAGGTTCCAGGGGAAGCCGTTGACCGTCGGCAGCGGCGGGGAGGACTCGAACACCCGCCACTTGGGCGGGTAGGCGACGCTGGCGCCGGCGGCGCCGTTGAAGGCGATCGAGCCGAAGTAGTCGCGCGGCTCGGTCCACGCCGCGGCGTCGACGAAGTCGCACGCCTGGACGGTGTAGCTGCCGGGCTGGACGCCGCCGGCCGGCTCGTAGTGGATCGCCTCGGGGCTGAACAGGGTGTCCTGGGAGGCGACGATCACGCCGTCCTTCTTCAGGTGGATGACGCTGTCGTTGGTGGTCAGAGCCGCCTCGACCAGGGCGTCGATCGAGATCACGGTCTCGCCCGGATCGACCACCCAGGGACCCTGGTCGGCGTCGCAGGCGCCGTCCACCGCCGGCATCACGCCGGTGAAGGTCTCGGCGTCGGGATGGGAGTTGTAGACCATGTTCTGGCGCACCAGGACGTCGCCGGTCTCGGCGTCGACGTACTGGCGGTAGGCCTTGGCGCCGCCCCCCTGAACGTCCACGAACAGGGTCTCGAAGGCCGGTCGTACGCCCTGGTTCGGTGTCGGCAGGCCGGTGAGCCGGGCGCGCTGGAGCTGCGCCAGGCCGTCGACGCCCAGAACGGTCCAGTCGCCGTCGACCTTGCTGGCCTGGATCGCCGACGGGGCGACCAGCTGGCCGAGATTCGCCGCGGCGGTCAGCCAGGCCTGCTCGGCCGAGAGCTCGACGCCGCCGGTGACGTCGGTGGCGTCGGTCAGCGACGAGGAGACGTAAGCGATGTTGCCGTCGGCGACGCCGACGACGACCAGACCGTCCATCGTCGGGGCGAGCTCGCCGAAGCGCTGCCGGAAGATGACCACGTGGGCGTCGGAGTCGGCCAGGGCGACGTCCTGGTAGAGCTCGAGCCCCTGGGCGTCGGCGAGCGACAGGCGGAAGAGCTCGCGGTTGGCCTCGATCCACTGCCGGGCGGCCTGCTCGGCGTCGGCGCCCGAGGCGCTGCCGAGGAACCCGCCGTGCTTGACCAGCGAGGCCGGCGTGCCGAACTTGTTCCAGCGCGCCGTCGCGCCCAGGGCGTCGGCCAGGGCGGTCTGGGCCGCCGACGGCTCGATCACGCCGTCGCGCAGGTCGTAGTCGCCCAGCGGTTGGTGGATGTCGAGGATGTGCGCTACGGCAAAGAGCTGCGCCGGGACGGCGAGCAGCAGGGCGGAGAGGAGAAAGGCGGCCGCTTTCGAAGTCATCCCGTGCTCCTTTGGGAAGGTCGATGTCGGTATGGGTCTGTCAGGGCGAAACCGACGCTACGGCCGGGCAAGGCCGCGAGCCATAGAGCGAATCCCCCCAAAGACGGGGGGAAAACCCCTCAGAGCATCAGCGCCCGCGCCCCTGGTCGGCCGCCGCCGCTTACCAGTGCCAGGCCGCTCGGAGAGTGACGAAGCCGTCGCGATCGAAGGCCGCCAGCTCTCCAAACGGGTCGCGGCTCGAGAACAGCCGCGCCTCGAGCTCCAGGGTGAACCGATGGCCCAGCCGGCGCTCGGCCTCGATCAGCGCCGCGATCGAGCGGTCGTCGTGGTCGATCACGGCGCCTGCCAGGAGCTGGGTGCTCTGGACGTCGTTGAGCGCCAGGCGCGCGCCGAGGAAGGTGTCGTCGTCGAAGATCGTCGGCGGAGCGGTGGCGTCGCGGCCGTCCCGGTGCAGCTCGACCAGGAGGCCGAGATCGGCGGCCGAGCCGCCGATCTGGAACCAGGTGTGCTCGAAGCCGGCGACCGCGGCGCCGAACGTCTCCCCGTGGCCGTCGCGCGCCAGCGCCTCGAGCTTCCAGAGCCAGGCGCCGCGGGTGTACTGGACGTCCACCCCGGCCTGGGTGGTGACTCGATAGACGGGCGCCAGCGTGCCGCGACGCCCGGGCCGGTCACCGGTGGCCGGCTCGAAGCTCGGCTCGCGGCCGGTGCCGTGGAAGAGGTGCGCGCCGAGGTCCCAGCCGCCGGCCACCCGGCTCCAGCGCGCGGCCCAGTCGACCCGGCGGTCCCCGGCGCCCGACTCGTAGCGCGGCCGCTCGACGTCGACCGGCAGCGGCGGCCGCGGCCGTCCGGCGCGGCCCGGGAACGTTCGCTCCCGGAACCCCGGCAGCGCGAAGAGCTCGAGCCGCCCCCAGGCGCGCTCGACGGCGAGCTGCAGCATCGGCTGGCCGAGCTTGTCCTCCTCGTCGACGTCCTCGACCGCGTCGGTCTGGTTGACGACGTCGACCAGGTGGCGCGACTCGGCGACGCCCCAGAAGACCCGGCTCACGCCGGCCAGGAGCTCGAAACCGTCGCCGACGTACCGGTAGGCGGCTGCGCGCAGATCGCCGTGCGTGCGCTCCGCGTCGCGGCCGTCGTAGCGGCCGAAGGCCGCCAGCTCGAGCCGGTGGCGGCCGTTCGCGCTACGCCAGCGAAGCTCCGGCTCCAGAGTCGCGGACGGCTGCGCGCCGTCGAATTGGTCCGCGAACGCGGGCGAGTCCGGGAACCAGCGCAGCTCGAGGGCGAGCTCTCCCGAGGAGGCCCACTCGCCGCGCTCTCGATCCTCTTCGGCCGGCGTCGCCGCGGCGCACAGCGCCAGGGCGACGAGGGCGGCGCCCGCGATTCGAGACATTGGGAAGCTAGGCTAGCGCAGCCGCTCGAGCGCCGCGCGGGTGAAGTCGGCCGCGCTCAGGCCGCGGCCGAACTCGTAGTCGGAGTAGAGGAGGTCGGTGCTCTTGCCGCTGACGTGGTTGACCATCGACAGCTCGTGCGGCCGCCAGTAGCCGCCGGCGTACTCCCGGTAGCGCGACAGGGTCAGGGTCTTGAGCAGCGCGCCCCGGCGGTCGAAGTACTCGACCCGGCGCACCTGGTAGACGTCGCGGTCGATCCACGCCTGCTGGCGGCTGTAGCCCGAGTGCTCGTAGCGCGGAGTGCGCTCGACCAGGTCGCAGACAAGCTCGCCGCACGGCTCCTGGCCGAGGTAGCGGTAGTCGAACTTGCCGAGCTCGAGCGAGGTGAAGTCCTCGAACGCGAACTCGCTGCCGACGAACGGACCCGACTTGTTGACCGACGAGATGCGCTTGACGCGCTTGAGCGCCGGCAGGTAGAGCCACTGGTCGTCGGGCTCGAG
>JBFGLX010000263.1:0-5234 GCA_041575955.1 Thermoanaerobaculia bacterium | reverse complement strand
TGCTCGGTGGCCGTCGACGCCGTGGCGACGATGACCAGACCGATCGAAAGGACGATTGCTTTCATGGGTTCCTCTCTTCGGGCCGGCTTCCTCGGGCGACCCCCTCTCGAAGCGCTACCCTTCACTTGTTAAGACGAACGCGATCGGCGAACTTCCTCACCTCTTCACTCGCCGCGCTCGGTGACACCGACCCCGACCCCGGCCCCGACCCGACCCCGATCCGACCCCGACTGCACGAACCGTGCCTCGCGGTCATCCCAGCGCCCGCCGGCGCTACTCGGACAACCGGGGCCGTCGACGGAACCCCGCTCGCGAAACGGGCCTCTCGCAGGTTGGCCGGCGCTTGCCTACCCGCCGTAGCGGTCGTGGTGGCGCACCCACTCCATGCTGTAGCGGAGCTCGTCCTCGTCGCGGCCCTTGGGGACGATGTCGAGCAGCCGGTAGACGCCCAGGAAGGCGTCGAGGCCCCGGGCGTAGGCGGAGTAGGTGTGGTAGACGGCGCCGTCGCCGTCCTTGAAAAAGACGCTGATCCCGGGCAGCTCGGGGCCCGGGTAGTCGCTGCCTTGCCGGTAGTTGTAGACGACGTCGTTTTCCTCGACCTGCTCGCGGGTGAAGGTGACCCGGTAGTCGCGATTGAAGTCGGTCTTCTCGGCCGACACCCACTTGAAGTCCCAGCCCATGCGGCGCTTGAACGCCTCGAGAGTTCCGAGCGGCGCGCTCGACACGGTGACCAGGGTGACGTCGCGGGCCGCGAGGTGGACGATCGACGGGGCGTAATGGTCGGCCATCAGCGAGCACGACTTGCAGCCTTCGTCCCAGGAGGGATCGAACATGAAGTGATAGACGATCAGCTGGCTCCTGCCGGCGAAGAGGTCGCCGAGCGTCTCCTCACCGTCGGGGCCGACGAAGACGTACTCCTTCTCCACCCTCTCCCAGGGCATGGAACGCCGCAGGCGGCCCAGCTCGTCGGCGAGCCGGGTGAGCTCCTTCTCCTGCTCGAGGAGCTTGGTGCGGGCGGCGATCCACTCTTCGTGGGAGACGACGTCGTGAGCGCTCATCGGTAGCCACGCGCCGCTCAGGCGACCGTCACCTCGTCGCATAGGAAGACGTCCTGGATGGCGTTGAGCAGCTGGACGCCCTCTTCCATCGGCCGCTGGAACGCCTTGCGGCCCGAGATCAGGCCGGTGCCGCCGCCGCGCTTGTTGATCACCGCGGTGCGCACCGCCTGCTCGAGATCGCCCTGGCCCTTCGACGAGCCGCCCGAGTTGATCAGGCCGATGCGGCCCATGTAGCAGTTGGCCACCTGCCAGCGAACCAGGTCGACCGGGTGGTCCTTGACCAGGTCGTCGTAGACCAGCTTGCTGGTCTTGCCGAAGCCGATCGCCGGGTAGCCGCCGTTGTTGGTCGCCTGCTTCTGCTTGACGATGTCGGCCTGGATGGTGACGCCGAGGTGGTTCGCCTGGCCGGTCAGATCGGCGGCGGCGTGGTAGTCGGTGCCGTCGACCTTGAAATCGGAGTTGCGCAGGTAGCACCAGAGGATCGTCGCCAGGCCGAGATCGTGCGCCTGCTGGAAGCACTCCGAGATCTCGATCAGCTCGCGGTCGCAGTCCTCCGAGCCGAAGTAGATGGTGGCGCCGATCGCCGCCGCGCCCATGTCCCACGCCTGCTCGACGCTGGCGAACAGCACCTGCTTGTAGCGGTTGGGGTAGGTCAGCAGCTCGTTGTGGTTGACCTTGACGATGAACGGAATCCGGTGCGCGTACTTGCGCGCCATCGCGCCCAGGACACCGACCGTCGAGGCGACGCCGTTGCAGCCGCCCTCGATCGCCAGCCGGATGATGTGCTCGGGATCGAACAGCAGGGGATTGGGGGCGAACGACGCCGCCGCCGAGTGCTCGATGCCCTGGTCGACCGGCAGGATCGACAGGTAGCCGGTGCCGGCCAGACGGCCGTGGTCGTAGATTCGCGCCAGGTTGACCAGGACGCTGGGCTTGCGATCCGAGACCCCGAAGACCTCGCCCACATGGTTCGGCCCCGGCAGATGGAGATGATCGCGCGGGATGCCCTCGCAGGTGAAGTTCAGCAGGCTGTCGGCTTCGTCGCCGAGCAGCGCGGCAATGCGGTCGATCGCTCTGGTGGATTCGGCAACGGCCATGATCTCGTCCTCCGTTCGATGCCGTTCAAGTATGCCACGGGGTGACAGTTTACTTGTCTCGCGGCTGCAGACCGGAGAGGAACGGGGCCAGCTCGCGCCATACGCGCTCGTGCCCCAGCAGGTCGTTGTGCCCCGCGCCGTCGATCTCGAGCCAGCGCGCTTGCCGGCCGAGCGCCTCGGCAATTCGCCGGCCGTGGTCGATCGGGATGATCGAGTCGCGGCCGCCGTGGACGACCAGGCTCGGGCACCGGACGCGCTCGGCCGCCGCGATCGAGTCGTACTCCTCGCGCACGAGAAGGCGCACCAAAAGCGTCGGGAAGTGGGCCGAAGCGACGTCGGCGAGCCGGGTCCAGGCGCTCATCGCCACCAGCCCGGCGGAACGGTCGGGCCGCGCGGCCGCCACCTGCAGGGCCACCGCCGCCCCCAGGGACCAGCCGGCGACGACCAGCGGCCGGTCCGGGAATCGCCCGGCGGCCCAGTCGAACGCGGCCAGCCCGCCCGCGACCAGACCGCCCTCGGACGGGCTGCCGCCGCTCTTGCCGTAGCCCGGGTACTCGACCGCGACGGCGTAGACGTCGAGCTCGCGCCAGCGCTCGAAGAGCCCCGACCACTCGAGCGTCTGGAGGTTCTCGCCGTTGCCGTGGAAGAAGAGCACCAGTGGCCGCCCCCGCGCCGCCGCGCCGCC
This sequence comes from Thermoanaerobaculia bacterium, assembly GCA_041575955.1. Classification (GTDB taxonomy): domain Bacteria; phylum Acidobacteriota; class Thermoanaerobaculia; order Multivoradales; family JAHEKO01; genus JAHEKO01. Next base: position 2,394 of record JBFGLX010000263.1, on the reverse strand, counting down.
GTGCCAGCCGTGCAGCACGACCCCGTCGGCGAGCCGCCAGAACACCTCTTCGTAGCCCGCCGGCGGCGAGCCGATCGCGATCGCGGGCGCCGGATAGACGACGTGCTTCACGAACGATCCGATCGCCGTGACCCCCAGCAGGACCAGCCCCAGCGCCACCGCCCCGCGCACCGCCCATCGCCGCCCTCGCGCCTTTCGATCATCCATGAGGCTCCGGCATGCCGACTCCCAGACGCTCGAGCAGGTTCTGCAGGATCCTCGCCGTCAGCCCCCAGACCTGCCGGCTGCCGACGTGGTAGATGCGCAAGAGACGCGGCACGCCGTTGATCTCGACCGTGCGGTCCTCCACCAGCCGCGGGTTGGCGAAGGCCAGCACAGGCGCCGAGAACACCTCCGCGATCTCGCTCTCGTTGACGGTGGTCTCGAGCGGATAGGGCACCGCGGCGACGCACGGGACGATCCGGAAGCCGCTCGGCGTCGACTCCTCGTCGAGCTCGCCCAGGGGCAGGGGCTTCGAGCGCTCGATGCCCAGCTCCTCTTCGGTCTCGCGCGCGGCCGCCTGCCAGTGGTCCTCGCCGAGGTCGAGAGCGCCACCGGGGAAGGCGAACTGACCGCCGTGGTTGCCGAGCGACTCGGCGCGCTTGGTCAGCACCACCCAGAGCTCCTTGGCGTCGACGTAGAGCGGCACCAGCACCGCGGCCTGGCGCTCTTCCGACGGCGGCAGGCGCCGCGGCGGCGGCGAGCTCAGGCGTCGGCGCAGGTCGAGGATCCAGCTCTGGGCGCCGCCGCCGTCCGGCGTGGTCATCGGCCCTCCCCGGCGCTCGGCGGATCGAGCGAGCGCGGCAGCGCGTCCGCCGGCCGCGCCATGATCGCCACCGGCAGCGGCCGCTCCGGGGCGTCGGGCATCGTGAACTCGAACAGGTAGACGTGGTGACGCCGGTCGCCGGTCCACAGCGGGTGCCGGCGACTGGCGCCGTCGAGGGCGATCTCGAACCGGACCCCGCCGTCGGGGCGGAAGACGGTGTCGCCGGCGCGGCCGCCGGTGACCTCGAGCTCCGATCCGGCCCGCGGCCCGAAGTCCACCAGCACGGTCTCGAGCGGCCGCTCGGCGGCGATCATGAGCTCGGCGCGGCCACCGGCGGCGGCGAAGACCGGCCCGTCATCGCCGTCGCGTAGCGCCGGCCCGAGCGACTTCGACAGCACGCCGGTGCCCTGCCACCTGGCGAAGGCCGGCGCGCCCTCCTGCGTCGTCTCGTAGAGAAGAAAGCTGGCGAGCGAGCGCTCCTCGAACGCGGGTCGGACGCTGCCGGTGGCGGTCGCCAGCGGCGCCCGCCAGGCGGGCCACAGGAAGAGGCCGGCGGCGATGGCGGTCAGCGCCAGCCAGTGGCGGCGCGGCACGCGCACCGGCAGCAGCCAGAGCGCGCCATAGAGCGGCAGGAAGGCCCGGTTGGTCACCGCCCGCGGACCGCCCGCGAAGTCGTGCGGCGAGATCAACGGCAGGGCGAGCGTGCCGGCGGCGACCGCGGCAAGCAGCCAACCGCGCCGGGTGCCCGGCCGGTAGGTGGCGATCAGCAGCAACGCCGGGAGGTACCAGACGAGCAGACCGAAGTTTCGGCCGGCCACGAGATAGGCCAGGTTCCAGCCGTACAGGGCCGGGTCGAAGCGGTGCAGAAGCGAGGCGAGGGTCGGCCATGCGAGCTCCCCGGCCGGCCGCAGGAGCGCCACGGCACCGACCACCGCGACGGCGAGGACGGCCATGGCGAGCACCACCTTGCGCCGGGCCCGCGGCAGCGCCGCCACCACCGGCGCCAGGAGCACGATCGAGACCGGGCTCCACTGCATCGCGAGCGCGATCAGCAGGACGGAGAGGGCGGGGAGGAGGTAGGACCCGGTGTCCGGATAGACCTCGGCCGCCCGGCCGCCCGGAAACGGCTCGTGCTCGAAGGCGACGGCCAGCGCGGCCACGACGCAGGCGGCCGCGACCCAGGCACCGGTCGCGCTCGCCGGACTGGCGAGCTCGACCCAGCACGCCGAGCCGGCGACCAGCAGCGCCAGCAGGGCGGCCGCCGGACCGTTGCCGCTGCTTTTCCGATGATGCCGGAACGCGAGGCCGACGGCCGCGGCGGCCCCGACCCAGGCGAGCAGGCTAGCCAAGATCCCGTACCCAGCGCGGGCCGCCGAGGGCGCTGAATCCGGCGACCCCGATGACGTGCGGCTCGATCACCAGCGCCTCGGCGTCGAGCGGGCGGCGGGTCTCGATCTCCAGCTCGTAGCTCTCGCCGGGCGCCACCTCGCGCGGCAGATCGGCCCACGCCCGGTCGACCGGCGAGCCCTCCAGATGAGCGCGCCACTGCAGCTCGACCAGGACGCCACCGGACTCCTCGGCGGTCGGCA
>JBFGLX010000262.1:0-5245 GCA_041575955.1 Thermoanaerobaculia bacterium | reverse complement strand
CCCTGCCGCCCCTCGAGCAGCTCGACCTCGCCGAGCATGATGCGCGCCGGCAGGAACTGCGGGTGCTCGCCGAGGATCTCCTTGAAGATCTGGGCCGCCTCGTCGAGCCGGTCCGCTTCCAGGTGATCGACGCCGACCTGGTAGGCCAGGCCGGTGGCCACTCCCGCTTCGCGCTCGAGGTCGACGGTGGCGCCGCTCTCGGCGAGCATCGCCTCGATCCGCTCCTGGAGGCGGCCGGCCTCGCGCCACTCGCGGCGCCCGACCGCGGCGTTGCGCCGCCGCCTGAGGATCTGCAGGCCGCGCCCGGGAAAGTCGCGCAGCACCCGGTCGCGGATCTGCTGGGCGACCTCGATCTCGCCGCCCACCTCGTAGTCCTCGGCGAGCTGGTAGAGCACCGCGACGCTGCGCGGATACAGCACCGAGGCGCGCCGGTGGACCTCCAGCGCTTCCTTCGAGCGCCCCTGGTGGCGCAGCACCTCGCCGTAGGCCAGCAGGGTCGAGAAGTCCTCCGGCTTTTCGGCCAGCACCCCTTCGAGCTCGCTGGCCGCCTTGCCCCACTGGCCGTCGGCCTGGAAGTCGAGCGCCCGGCGGAAGGTGCCCTTGCGGCTCTTGACCTCGCGATTCAGGCGCCGCTCGCGGCGCCGCGCAAGGTCGCGCTTGAGGGTCTGGGTCACCAGCACGCTGACCGCGGGCACGAAGCCGAGCAGGAAGACCGCCAGCAGCGCGCCGTAGACCGGAATGCTGGTCTCGGCGGTGAGCTGGAAGCGCTGCGCCAGCAGCTCTTCGTTCCGGCTCGAGAGATAGGCGACGGAGACGACGACGGCGAGGGCGGCGATGAGTCCGAGGAGCGTTCGCAACCGCATCGAGGCGTTCGGTCCGGACCCGGCCGGCGGGGCGTTAGCTGTCTTGCAGGAGGCCCTGCTCGACGAGTTCCTGACAGTCGATACAGTACCGTGCCCACGGGACGGCCTGCAACCGCTTGGCCGGGATCTTCTCCTCGCAGGCGGAGCAGGCGCCGTAGTCGCCCGCCTCCAGGCGCCCGAGCGCGCCTTCGATCTCTTTCAGGAGATCGCGCTCGCTGCCGGAGAGCGACAGCAGGAACTCCCGGTTGTAGGAGCTGTTGGCTCGATCCACGAGGTCTTCAGCGCCCTCGTCGCTGGTCTCCTGGCCGATCCGCAAGTCGCGTTCGTACATGTCCAGGATCTCCTGGCGCTGGACCTCCAGGTTGCGCTTGAGCGCGTCGAAACCGGACTTTGATTTCCGGGTCTTTTTCGCAGTACTCGCCTTCGCCAACTTCCCCTCTCCTTTCCGGCACCACAACCGCGGGAAACTTACAACGGCTCGCGATGGTACTTTATTCCGGCGCCGATGGAAAGCGCCCGGTAGAGCTGCTCGTAGAGCACCAGCCTGGCCAGCTGGTGCGGCAGGGTCAGCGGTCCGAACGAGATCGTCTCGCTGGCCGCGGCGCGCACCTCGTCGGCCAGGCCGAGGTCCGAGCCCAGCAGGAAGGCGATCGGATGCGGCCACTCCTCGATCCGCCGCTCGAGCCAGGCGGCCAGGGCGGTCGAGCTGCGCATCTTGCCGCGACGGTCGAGCGCCACCCGCCAGCACGGCTCGGGGAGCGCCGCGAGCTGGGCCGCGCCCTCGGCCGCCAGCCGGGTGGCGGCCTCGGCGCCGCCCCGCGCCTTGACCGGCAGCTCGCGCACCCGCGCCCAGCGCGCCAGGCGCTCGCGGTAGCCGTCGCAGAGACGCTGCCAGTCGCTTCGCTGCCGGCGGCCCGCCCAGACGATCAGGATCTCGCGGCCCATTCCACGGCCGAGTTTGACCCAACTCGCGGACCGGCTCCAACTTAACGGTGGGCGGCGCCGCCCGCGACTGGTAGGCTTTTGCCTCCGTGGTCGCCGAGACGTCACAGGAAGCGCAGAAACGCCGCCGCCGCAAGCTCCTCGTACGGGGCCTGCTGCTGGGCGGCGCGGCGGTCGGCCTGCCGGCGCTCGCCAACGCCCTGATCTCGCGCGGCTCGAAGCGGCTGCGCTCGGCCGCCTGGGGCCGCGCCCATCGCTACGCCTGGAAGCTCGGGGAGATCTCCTTCCAGAGCCTGGGCGACGGCCCGGCGATCGTGCTGCTGCACTCGTTCGGCCCGGGGCACGACTCCGAGGAGTGGCGTCCGGTGGCCGAGCTGCTGGCCGGGAGCCACCGCGTGCTGGCGCTCGACCTGCTGGGCTGGGGGCGCTCCGAGAAGCCCAAGGTCCACTACGACGACGAGCTCTACATCCAGCTGGTGATCGACTTCGTCGAGGACGTGGTGCGCGAGCGCGCGGTGATCGGGGCGGCGGGCCTGTCGGCGGCCTACGCGATCCAGGTCGCGGTCGACCACCCGGAGGCGATCCGGGGCCTGGCGCTGTCGGTCCCCTCCGGGGTCCACATCTACGGCGACGAGCCCGATCTCAAGGACGCCCTGGTGCACCGGCTGCTGCGGACGCCGATCCTCGGCACCTCGGCGCTCAATCTCTACACCAGCCAGACCGCCATCGCCCGCTACCTGAAGCGCGATGTCTTCGCGGCGCCCGACCGCGTCGACGCCGCGCGCGTCGAGCGGCACTACCAGTCGAGCCACCAGCCCGGCTCGCACATCCCGCTCGCCGCCTACCTGAGCGGCTACCTCAACCACCGCGTGGAAGAGGCGCTGGCGCGCCTCGACTGCCCGATCTGGATCGGCTGGGGGCGCGAGGCGAAGTACCCGCCGGTGGAGACCCTGGACCTCTGGCTGCAGCACGCCACGGCGCCGATCGACCTGGAGGTGTTCGACGGCTGCGGCAGCCTCCCCCACGTCGAAGCGGTCCCGCAGTTCCACGAGAAGCTGCAAGGCTTCCTGGCGGCGCTGCCGGACTGAGCCCGGTCCGCTCTCCGCTCCGAGCTTCCGACCCCGGGCAGACTCCGGATCGGGGTCTGAAAATATGATAATCTGATTCCATGGTCGCCAAGCGAAAGGACCCGCGCCCGCCCGGGATCCTCCGGGAGACTCCCGCCGAATACCGCGCCGCCAGGCGCCTCACGGCCACCGAGGCGGCGCGGGGCTTCTCGGAGCTCCTGAATCGCGTCCGCTATCGGGGGGAGTCGTTCATCATCGAGCGCGGCGGGGTGCCGATCGGCGAGCTGCGGCCGGCGGCGCCGGTGCGCTTCACCGGCCCGGACCTTCTGACTCTCCTGAGATCGCTGCCGCCGGTCGACGAGGAGTTCTTCGACGACGTCGAGGAGGCGGCCAGGAGCCAGCCCGGCCTGCCCGAATCGCCATGGGAGCGCTGATCGACTCGAGCGTGCTGATCGCGGTCGAGCGCGGCGCCCTCGACCTCGAGCGCGTGCTGGGCAGCTTCGAAGACGAGCTCGCCCTGTCGGTCGTCACCGCCTCCGAGCTCCTGCACGGAGTTCATCGGGCCCGTGACGAGGCCGGTCGCGGGCGCCGGGAAGCCTACGTCGAAGCTCTCCTGGCGAGCTTACCGGTGATCGCCTTCGACCTCGTGGCGGCCCGGCTGCACGCTCGCCTGTCGGTTCGAATGGCCGAGGCGGGCGAGACGGTGGGCGCCCACGACCTGATCATCGCCGCCACCGCGCTCTCCCGCGGTCTGGACGTCGTGACCAGGGACGAGCGGAGCTTCCCCCGGATCCCCGACCTCCCGGTCGTCCGCTGGTAGGCATCTTGGTCCGCTATGATCGGGCGCGATCGCCCGAGCCTGCGCTCGGAGCTCCAGCTTCCATCAGCCCCCGGGCCGACCAGCGGCTCGCAACCACAGGAGTCGTCTCCAGGATGGCAGGAATCTTCAAGGCCTACGACGTTCGCGGGATCTACCCGTCCCAGATCCACGAGGAGATCGTGCGCAAGATCGGCCTCGCGTTCCGGCACGTCCTCGACGACGAGGATCGGGCGCGCGGCAACCGGGTGGTGGTCAGCCGCGACATGCGCTCGCACAGCGTGCCGCTCGCCGAAGCGCTGATCGACGGCCTGCTGGCGAGCGGCCTCGACGTCGTCGACGTCGGCCTGGCGACCACGCCGATGAACTACTTCGCCGTCGGCCATCTCGCCACCGCCGGCGGCATCCAGGTGACCGCCAGCCACAACCCGGCGGAGTACAACGGCTGCAAGTTCAGCCGCAGCGACGCGCGGCCGGTGTCCGGCGATCACGGCATCCCGCTGATCGAGAAGAAGGTCATGGGCGGCGACCTGAGCGGCGCCGCGGAGCGCGGAACGCTGACCCGGGACGAGATCTTCGAGGCCTACGGCGAGCGCATGCTCGGCTTCTTGCGCCGGCCCGCGGACGCGCGCCCGCTCAAGGTGGTGGTCGACGCCGCCAACGGCATGGGCACGATCTACCGGCCGCTGCTCGAGCGCACCGGCATCGAGCTGGTGCCGCTGTTCTTCGAGCTCGACGGGTCGTTTCCGAACCACGAGGCGAACCCGCTCAAGCTCGAGAATCTCGAGACGCTGGCCGCCGAGGTGCGCTCGACCGGCGCCGACCTCGGCATCTCGTTCGACGGCGACGCCGACCGGGCGGCGTTCGTCGACGAGCGCGGCGAGCCGGTGGGCAGCGACCTGATGACCGCGCTGATCGCCGGCGAGCTGCTCGAGCGCGACCCCGGCAAGCACGTCCTCTACGACCTGCGCTCGTCGCGCGCGGTCGGCGAGTACATCACCGAGCGCGGCGGCATCCCGGTGCGCGAGCGGGTCGGCCATTCGTTCATGAAGGCGACGCTGCGCGCCAAGCACGGGATCTTCGGCGGCGAGCTCGCCGGCCACTACTACTTCCGCGACGCCTACCACGCCGACAGCTCGCTGCTGGCGGTGATCGAGGTGCTCAACCTCCTCTGGCGGCACGGCGAGAGCCTGTCGCGGCTCGTGGCGCCGCTCCACCGCTACGCAAAGAGCCCCGAGATCAACTTCGAGGTCGAGGACAAGGCGGGCAAGATGGAGGCGCTGGCGAGCCGCTACGCCGACGGCAAGAGCGACCGCCTCGACGGCATCACCATCGAGTACCCCGACTGGTGGTTCAACGTGCGGCCTTCGAACACCGAGCCCTTCCTGCGCCTGGTGCTCGAAGCGAGCACCCCCGAGCTCCTGGCCGAGCGCCGCGCCGAGCTGGAGGGCTTTCTCGGCACGCCGGTCTAGTCGGCGGCCGGCGAGCCTTCGCTTCAGAACGTCGCAAACGCCTGTAGATGCAAGGCGCGCGACTGAGGGCGACGCAGGCGTATT
>JBFGLX010000261.1:0-5248 GCA_041575955.1 Thermoanaerobaculia bacterium | reverse complement strand
GTCTCCATCGGGGCAGCGACAGCGGGGCGAGCTACGCGCGTACGGTTGCCGAAGCGATCTCCAGGGCGCGCGAGGGCGGCCACGAGATCGCCGGCATGATCGCCGAGCCGATCGTCGGCTGCGGCGGCCAGGTGGTGCCTCCGGCAGGCTACCTGCGGGCGGCGTTCGACCAGGTCCGCGCCGCGGGCGGGCTGGCCATCGCCGACGAGGTCCAGGTCGGCTTCGGGCGGGTGGGCAGCCACTGGTGGGGATTCGAGGCCCAGGGCGCGGTGCCGGACATCGTGACCGTGGGCAAGCCCTTCGGCAACGGTCATCCGCTGGCGGCGGTCGTCACCACCCGCGAGATCGCCCAGGCGTTCGACAACGGCATGGAGTTCTTCGCCACCTTCGGCGGCAATCCGGTCTCCTGCGCCGTGGGCCTGGCGGTGCTGGACGTGCTCGTAGACGAGGAGCTGCGCGAGCGGGCGGCGGACGTCGGCGAATTCCTGCTCGACGGCCTCAGGCAGCTGGCCCGCCGCCATCCGGTCATCGGCGACGTGCGCGGCCAGGGCCTCTATCTGGGCGTCGAGCTGGTCCGGGACCGCGAGACCCGCGAGCCCGACGCCGGGACGCTCGCCACTACGATCGAAGCGATGCGCGCCACCGGTCTCCTGCTGTCGAGCGACGGCCCAGACCACAACGTGCTCAAGTTCAAGCCACCGATGGTGTTCGGCCGCGCCGACGCCGAGATCTTCCTCACCGCCTTCGACCGCGCCCTGACCGAAGCGACCCCCCAATCGTAGGGGAGGGCCTTGCGCAATTCCGAAGGATCGCGGCGCCCCGCCGCATCCATGGGTACGAACCTTGCTTCCCTTCCGACTCGTGAAGAGCCTTCCGATCCTCGCCCTTACGCTCACCCTGACCGGCTGCGTGTCGCTCACCCCGTACGACGAGATCGCCGCCGCGCTGCCGAGCGACCGGCTGCTCGAGATCGACGGCCGGCGGGTCCACGTCGAGAGCCGCGGCGCGGGCGAGTCGGTGCTGCTGGTGCACGGCTTCGGCGCCTCGGCCTACTCCTGGCGCCAGGTGATCGCGGAGCTCGAGCCCGATTTCAGAGTGATCGCGGTCGATCTCTCCGGTTTCGGCTTCACCGAGCGGCCGCGCGAGAAGGCCGCCTACACGCGCTACGCCCAGGGCGAGCTGCTGATCGGCCTGATGGACGAGCTGGGCGTCGGGCGCGTCCATCTGGTCGGCCACTCGTACGGCGGTGCGGTGGCCGCGGCGCTCGCGGTGCGCCGCCCGGAGCGGATCGAGACGCTGACCCTGCTGAACGCGGCCGCGCCGCGATACGCCCAGGCGCGGCGCCGTTCATTGGCCTCCTTCAGGCCGCTGACCTACGGGTTCGTGCGAACCAAGTCGCTCCGCACCGCCAACGTCGCCCGGGCGCTCAAGCGCTCGCTGGCCAACGACGAACTGGCGACCGCCGAGCTGGTCCACGAGTACCGGCGGCGACTCGCGATCGAGGGCGCCGGGCGGGCGTTCTGGGGCCTCACCGCGCCGATGCCGGATCCGCAGACCGTGGTCGAGCTGGCGCAGCTCCGGGTCCCGACGCTGGCGCTCTGGGGCGCCGAGGACGTCCTGATCCCGGTCGAGGTCGCGCGCGCCGAAGTCGCGACGATCCCGACCAACCGCTTCGTGCTGATCGAGAACGCCGGCCATCTGCCGATGGAAGACCGGCCGGTCGAGGTCGCGCGCGCCCTACGCACCTTCTTCGAGCGCGGCCTGGCGGGGTTCGAGGACCTCTCCCCGGTTGGGGACAGGCACGCTTTCAAAGGGAGACAGGCACCCACCTTGAGCGGAGAAAGCGTGCCCGTTCCTCTTTTCTAGAAGAGCTCGATCTGGGCTCCGGCCGGCCGCCGGAAATGCTCGGTCGTCAGGCTCGAGCCGCCGGCCGACAGCCCGTGGCGCTTGCGCGAGCCTTCGAACAGGGCCGCGATCTGGTCGGCGAAGACGCCCTCGCCGCGCATGCGGCTGCCGAAGCGCGGGTCGTTCAGCTTGCCGCCCCGGAGCGAGCGCACGCGCCCGAGCACCTTGCTTTTGCGGTCGGGGTAGTGCTCCCCGAGCCAGCTCTCGAACAGGCCGGCCACCGCGCCCGGCAGCCGCAGCGGGATGTAGCGCGCCCGGGTGGCGCCGGCGCGCGCCGCCGCCTCGATGACCGAGGGGATCTCGTGATCGGTCAGGCCCGGCACCACCGGTGCCATCAAGAGGCCGCAGGGGATGCCGAGTCCGGTCAGCTTGGCGATCGCTTCGAGCCGGCGCGACGGATGTGACGTTCGCGGCTCCATCCGCCGCGCCAACTCGGCATCGAGCGTGGTGATCGAGAGGTAGACGACGGCCGTCCGGTCGGCGGCCATCTCGGCGAGCAGGTCGCCGTCGCGCTCGACCAGGGCGTTCTTGGTGACGATCGCGACCGGGTTCTGGCAGCGGGCCAGTACCTCCAGGCACCGGCGGGTGAGGCCGAGCTTGCGCTCGACCGGCTGATAAGGATCGGTCACCCCGCTGATGCCCACCACCTGCGGCCGCCAGGCGGCCGACGCGAGCTCGCGCTCGAGCAGCTCGGGGGCGTCCTCCTTGACCAGGATCCGGGTCTCGAAATCGAGCCCCGCCGAGAAGCCCAGGTACTCGTGGGTCGGCCGCGCGTAGCAGTAGACGCAGCCGTGCTCGCACCCCCGGTACGGGTTCAGCGAGACCTCGAACGGCACGTCGGGGCTGTCGTTGCGCGCCAGGACCGTGCGGCTGGAGTCGCGCAGGAAGCGGGTCTCGACCTGCTCGGGCGGCGGCAGCTCCGAGGCGATCTCGAGCCGCTCGAACCGGCCGGCGGGGTTGCCGGAAGCGCCGCGCCCGCGCGGGCCCGGAGGCTGCGTCATGCGGCGATTCTATGCCCGGGCGCCTACCCCACGGGGTGTGGAGGGTGGCGGCGCGAGACCTCTATCCTCACCCCCGGAATGAACGGCCTCATCCCCGCCCGCCCGCCTATCTCGACTCTCCGTCCGGGGGTCCTTGCGGTCGCCATGCTGGCCGCTTCGATGGCGGCGTCCGCGGAGCCGACGACCGAGCCGCCAGCCGAGCCCGGGCCGGGGGCGGCCGTCGAGAAGAAGACCCTGGCGCAGGCGCTCTCGCAGGGCAAGCCTTCGATCCAGCTGCGCTACCGCTTCGAGAGCGTCTCCGAGGACGCGCGCCCGCGCGACGCCCACGCCTCGACCCTGCGCACGGCGCTCGGCTACGAGACCGGCGAATACGAGGGCTGGAGCCTGTTCGCCGAGGCCGAGAACGTGACCGCCATCGGCAACGACCTCTACGATAACCGCGGCGCCGGCAGCCTGAACAACGGCGTCTCCGACCGGCCGGTGGTCGCCGACCCCGCGCTCACCGAGGTCAACCAGGCCGCCCTCCGCTACCGCGGCGGGAGTTGGACCGCCGCTCTCGGGCGGCAGGAGATCGCCCTCGGCGACGCCCGCTTCGTCGGCAACGTCGGCTGGCGCCAGAACCACCAGTCGTTCGACGCCCTGCGGCTGGACGTAGAGTCGCTCGAGCGAGTGCGCGTGACCTACGCCTTCGTCGACCGGGTCCACCGGATCTTCGGCGACGGTCAGGATCTCGCCGGCCACCTGGTGAACGCCGCCGTCGACGCCGGCAAGGCCGGCACGCTCACCCTCTACGGCTACCTGCTCGACTATCGGGAGCTCGCCGCGGCCGGGGGCTCGACGGCCACCTGGGGCGTCGAGCTGGCGGGCAAGCGGGCGCTCGGCGAAGGCGTCTCGATCCTCTACGAGGTCGAGTACGCGCGCCAGAGCGACTACGCCGACAACCCGGGCACCGTCGAGGCGGACTACACCTTCGGAATGCTCGGCGCCGCCCTGCCGAAGCTTACCGCCCAGCTGGGCTGGGAGGTGCTCGAGGGGAGCTCCGGCGCGGGCCGCTTCACGACGCCCCTGGCGACGCTCCACAAGTACAACGGCTGGGCCGACAAGTTCCTGGCCACGCCGGCCACCGGCCTGGAAGATCTCTACCTGCAGCTCGACGGCAAGGCGGCGAGCTTCGACTGGCTGGTGCGGTACCACGACTTCAACGCCGAGCGCGGCGGCGCGTCGTACGGCAGCGAGCTCGACCTCCAGCTCCTCTACCGGGCGCCGCACGGCGTCGTCGTCGCCTTGACCGGCGCGCTCTACGACGCAGACCGGTTCTCCACCGACACCGACAAGTGGATGCTCTGGGCGACCTGGAGCTTCTGAGCCGAGCCTCGGGAGGAATGCCGCGAGCGCCCGGATCGGCCACCTCCGGCCAGTCGCCGCCCGGCCGGCGAGCCCACCCGCGCGGGTGGGGCAGCTGGTAATCTCGACTGGCTAGCATCAGCGAGCACGCGCCACGGGAGGCTTGTTGTCTCAGGATCCGGAGGACGCAAGATGGCTGACGAAGAGCAGGAACGCCCGGAGCCCGAGCCCGATCGCCGCGGCTTTCTGACCGCCGTGTCGACGGCGGCGATGTCGGCCGGCCTGATCGGCGGCTACGGCGCGTTCGCCATGATCTCCGGGCGGTTCCTCTACCCGGCGCGCTCGGCCGAGCGCGGCTGGCAGTTCGTCATCGAGGCCGACCGGATCGCGATCGGCGACACGCTCCTCTACCGGAGCCCGTCGAAAGAGACCGTCAACATCACCCGCAAGGAGCGCAACGGGGTGGCCAGCGACTTCATCGCCCTGTCGAGCACCTGCCCGCACCTCGGCTGCCAGGTGCATTGGGAGGGCCAGAACAACCGCTACTTCTGCCCCTGTCACAACGGCGTGTTCACTCCCGACGGCGTCGGGGTCTCCGGCCCGCCGGGCGACGCCGGCCAGTCGCTGCCGCGCTACGCCCTCAAGATCGAGCAGGGCCTCCTCTACATCGAGGTCGGGCTCGAGGCGCTGGCGGACGGCGGCGAAGGCGAGATCCTCGACCGCGCCGAGGCCCCGCGGTCCAGCACCGGCCACGACCCCTGCCTCGAGCCCAAGCGCTGTTCCGGAAAGCGATTCGCGTGAGCCGGGTGGCGCAGTGGCTGGGAGACCGGCTGCCGGTCTCCGGCGACCAGTTCAGGGAGCTGACCAACGAGCCGGTTCCCTACCACCTGAAGCGCTGGTGGTTCGCGCTCGGCGGTACGCCCGCCTACCTGTTCGTGGTCCAGATCGTCACCGGCATCCTGCTCGCCTTCTACTACAGCGCCTCGCCCGAGACCGCC
>JBFGLX010000260.1:0-5269 GCA_041575955.1 Thermoanaerobaculia bacterium | reverse complement strand
GTCGCGGGCGAGGCGGTCGTGCTTGCGGAACAGCTCGGCGCTGACGGCGTCGCCGGTGCGCTGCACCAGGGCGCTGCTGCCTACGAGGTCGCTCAGCAGGAGCGTGGCGATCCGCGCGCCCTCAGGCACCGCCTCGCCAATCGCGAGATCCGCGGCGACCTCGTCCTGGGTCACGGCAGCGGCGTCGGGCCGCTCCGAGGACTTCCGCCTCGGGTCCGCCCGGTCGGCGTCTTTCGTTCGGTCAGCCATCGCTCGTGCCAGGCGAGTGTACGCGACAACAGGTCCGCCGGCACAGGCGCAAGGAACCCTCGAGCCACCGAACGACTGCAGAGGCAGCCCAGGGAGCTGGCGGCGTGCAACGAGCTCGCGGTATGGCAGTCCTGACCGTTGCCGATCCGCGCTTGATCGTAAGATACCGGCGTGCAGCTCGAGGAACTCCGCGAGGAGCTGGCGGCCATCGACCGGCAGCTTCTGGAGCTCGCCGCCCGGCGGCGGCGCCTGGCGCAGGCGATCGGCCTGGCCAAGGAGTCGAGCGGCCTGCCGATCCGGGACTTCCGGCAGGAAAAGGAGGTGCTGGAGCGCGCCCGGGCGACGGCAGCGGCGCTCGATCTGTCGGCCGACCTGGCCGAGGACCTGATGCGGCGGCTGATCGAGGAGGCGCTGTCGGTCCAGGAGCGGCGGCGGATGGTGGCCCAGGCCGGGGGCAGCGGCCGCCGGGCGCTGGTGATCGGCGGGCGCGGGCGGATGGGCGCCTGGTTCGTGCGGTTCCTGGCGTCGCAGGGCTTCACGGTCGAGACCGCCGATCCGGCGGGCGCGGTCGCGGGCTTCCCGAACCTCGAGGACTGGCGCGAGTCGAGCCTCGAGCACGATCTCATCGTGGTGGCGGCGCCGCTGCGGACGACCCGGACGATCCTGTTCGAGCTCGCCGGGCGCCGGCCCGGCGGGCTGGTCTTCGACATCGGCTCGCTCAAGTCGCCGCTGCGCGGAGGCCTCGAGGCGCTCCGCGACGCCGGAGTGCGAGTCGCCTCGATCCATCCGATGTTCGGGCCCGACACCGAGCTGCTCTCCGGCCGCCACGTGATCCTGGTCGACGTCGGCTCGCCGGCTGCGGTCGAGGAGGTCGAGAGCCTGTTCGCTTCGACCATGGCCGAGCGCGTGCACATGGACCTCGACGAGCACGATCGCGTGGTCGCCTTCGTGCTCGGCCTGTCGCACGCCCTCAACATCGCCTTCTTCTCCGCCCTGGCCGACAGCGGCGAGGAGGTGCCGCGGCTGTCGGCGGTCTCGAGCACGACGTTCGAGGAGCAGCTGGCGGTCGCCGAGCGGGTGGCGGCCGAGAACCCCCACCTCTACTTCGAGATCCAGCACCTGAACGCCTACGGCTCGGAACCGCTCGAGGCCCTCGAGCGGGCGGTCGGCGCCCTGCGGAGGGTGGTCGCCGGGGGCGACGAGGCGGCGTTCTCGGCGATGATGAGGCGCGGGCTCGACTACCTGTCGGGCCGGCGTGGGCGCCCCGGCCCCTGAGGCACCGACCGGCGACTCCTCCACCCGCAGGCCCGTAGAGGGTCCGCTTGCCGAAATCCCCCGGCCAAGACCTAAAGCGCAGCGCCCCCGCCGCCGAAGCGACACCTGCCGCTTTCAGAAGGGGCACGGGCCAGTCCAGGCCGGGGGATCCCGGCAAACGGACCCCCTACCCTCGGGCCGAGTTGGGGATAAGATCGTGCCGATCGATCTACCCCCCGGCCGCCTGAATCGGATCTGGGGCTCTTTGCGGAGGAATCGGCAATGAACGAACCCGTACAGCCTCAAACGCCCCAGAAGAAGGGGCTCAGCCCCCTCGCCTGGATCGCCATCGGCTGCGTCGGTCTGATCCTGTTGACCGGACTCCTGTTCACCGTGGGGATGTTCTGGGTCGGCAAGAAAGCCGTCGAGATGGGCGAAGAGATGATGGAAAATCCCGCCAAGTCGATGGCCGAGATGGCCATCAAGATGAATCCCGACACCAAGTTCATCTCGTCCGACGACGAGACCGTGACGTTCAAGACCAAGGACGGCGAGGTCGTGACGATGAACTTCGAGGACATCCAGAGCGGCAACTTCTCGATGACGACCGAGGAGGGCGAGACCAGCAGCTTCTCGTTCGGCGAGCGCGGCATCACCGGTACGACGAAGGGCGAGGACGGCGAGGAGACCGAGTTCAGCCTGTTCGGTGGCGGCTCCGACACCTCCAACGTCCCCGATCAGGTGAAGTACCCGGGCGCGACCAGCATGACGACGACCATGGCCTCGCGCGGCCGCGGCAAGTGGGAGGGGATGATCGGCTACGAGACCGGCTCGACCCTCGATGAGGTGGTCGACTGGCAGAGCGGCGCGCTCGACGACTGCGAGGTGACGCGCACCGACATCGGCGACATGCGCACCGCGACGATCAGCTGCGGCGAGGACTCGGTGAACCTGATGTTCATGGGCCAGGACGGCAGCCTGCAGGTGACGGCGACGTACGACATCCGGGAGTAGCGGGGTCGCCCCCCTCTCCCTTTCCGCCCGCCCGGTACCCGAATCCCTCTCCACCCCGGCCCCCGTTCGCCAGGGGTCGCACGCGGATGGGTTGGGGTCACGGTCAGTGCTCGAGGTCGCTGCTGAGGGGCCGGTCGACGTTCTTCGACTTGCCCTCGCGATAGACCGGGCGGTCGGGATCGCCGTCGCGGATCGCCAGCCGGAGCACCTCGCCGAGCTCCTCGACGAAGTGGAAGTCGAGCTCTTCGCGGACCTCTTCCGGCAGGTCCTCCAGGTCGGCCTCGTTCTGCTTCGGCAGCACCACGGTCGCGATGCCGGCGCGCGCGGCGCCCAGCACCTTCTCCTTGACGCCGCCGATCGGCAGCACCCGTCCGGAGAGCGTGATCTCGCCGGTCATGGCGAGGTCGTGCCGCGCCGGCCGCCCCGACAGGGCGGAGACCAGCGCCGTCGCCATGGTGACGCCCGCCGAGGGGCCGTCCTTGGGAATCGCACCTGCCGGCACGTGCACGTGAACGTCACGCTGACCTTCGGCCTGCGGCAGCAGCAGATCGTCGGCGTGGGCGCGCGCGAAGCTCCACGCCGCGCGCGCCGACTCCTGCATCACGTCGCCGAGCTGGCCGGTGAGGACCAGCTCGCCCTTGCCCGGCATGGTCGTCACCTCGACGAACATGATGTCGCCGCCGGCCGGCGTGTAGTACATGCCGGTCGCGACGCCGACCTGGTCCTGGTTGAAGGCGCGCTCCGGGTGGATCCGGGTGCGCCCGAGCAGCGCGCGGACGTCGTCCTGGCCGAGCACCAGCTTCTCCGCCTCCCCGGCGGCGATGCGGCGCGCGACCTTGCGCGCCAGGCGCCCGAGCTCGCGCTCGAGCTGGCGCACGCCGGCCTCGCGGGTGTACTGGCTGATGGTCGCGACCAGCGCCTCGTCGGTGATCTCGATCTGGCTCTCGTCGAGCGAATTGACCTCGATCTGGCGCGGCGCAAGGTAGCGCTTGGCGATCTCGAGCTTCTCGTTCTCGGTGTAGCCGGTGAACTCGACCATCTCCATGCGGTCGCGCAGCGGCCCCGGGATGTTCTCGAGGAAGTTGGCGGTGGCGATGAAGAGCACTTCCGACAGGTCGAAGGGCACCCCCAGATAGTGGTCCGTGAAGGTGTCGTTCTGTGCCGGGTCGAGGACTTCGAGCAGCGCGCTCGCCGGGTCGCCCTGATACGAGACGCCGAGCTTGTCGACCTCGTCGAGCAGGAAGACCGGATTGCGCGTGCCGGCCTGCTTCATGCCGGAGATGATCCGCCCCGGCATGGCGCCCACGTAGGTCCGCCGGTGGCCGCGGATGTCGGCTTCGTCGCGGGCGCCACCTAGCGACACCCGCACGTACTTCCTGCCCATGGCGCGAGCGATCGACTTGGCGATCGAGGTCTTGCCGACGCCGGGCGGGCCGGCGAACAGCAGGATCGGCCCCCTGCTCGCCTTGTCGTCTTCGTTGCCGCGAGCGGCGGTCTCGGCGCCGTCGGTCCCTTCCGCCTCGTCTACGTCGGTGGCAGCTGCGGCGCCGGCCGCGCTCGCCGCCTCCGGCCCCGCCTCCTCGCGCTCCTCGCGCTCTTCGCGCAGCAGCCGCACCGCCAGGAACTCGAGCACCCGGTCCTTGACGTCCTTGAGGCCGTAGTGGTCCTCTTCGAGAATGTCGGCCGCCGCGGCCAGATCGAGGTGATCGTCGCTGCGCTCGTTCCACGGCAGCTCGGCGACGGTCTCGAGATAGGTGCGGACCACCTGGTACTCCATCGACTCGCGGTTCATCCGCCCGAGGCGGCCGAGCTCGCGATCGATCTCCTTGCGGGCATCCTCGGGCAGCTCGATCGCCCGGAGCCGCTGCACCAGCTCGTCGACGTCCTCGTCGTCGTCCGCTCCGCCGAGCTCTTTCTGGATCTGCTTGAGCTGCTCGCGCAGCACGATCTCGCGCTGCCGGTCGCCGAGCTCGGCCTGGACCTTCGACTGGATGTCCTCCTGGGCGTCGAGCACGCCGATCTGGCGCTGCACGTGCACCAGCACCCGGCGCATCCGCTCCTCCACAGAGAGCGTCTCGAGCAGCGCCTGGCGCTCGGCGCTCTCGATCTCCAGATTGCTGGCGATCAGGTCGGCAAGGGGGCCCGGCTCGCTCAGGTTGGCGAGCACCTGGGCAACGACGCCCTCCGGAAAGCCGGCCTTGTGGCCGAGCTCGGCGGCCCGCGCGCGCAGCTCCCGCTGGAGGGCCAGGAAGGCGGCGTCTTTCGGGTCGACCGGCATCATGTCCTCGGCCGGCTTGACGATCGCCTCGAGATAGCGCTCCTTCTGGGAGAAGCGAACCGCGATGCCACGGCTCGAGCCTTCGAGCAGGAGCTGCACCGAGCCGGGACCCGCCTGGAGCTTGCCGATCCGGGCGATGGTGCCGATCGTGTAGAGATCCTCCGGCGAGACGACGTCGGTGTTGTGCCGCTGGGTCACCGTGAAGAGGAGCTTCTCCTCGCTGTTGGACGCGGCCTGGACCGCGCCCAGAGTGGCCGGGCGGCCGGCCTGGATCGGCGTCAGGACCCCGGGGAAGACCACGGTGTCGCGCAGCGGCAATACGGGAATCGTCAGGGTGTCGCTCATGCTCTCTCTTTCGGTCTTGGCTCGCGAGCGGTTGCTCTGTGCGCTGATCTGAGCTTCCGCCTGTCAAGTCGGCGATACAAGAGCGTAAACCGGGCTGGCGAGGGGAGAATTCCACGGCGACCGGATCGC
>JBFGLX010000259.1:0-5303 GCA_041575955.1 Thermoanaerobaculia bacterium | reverse complement strand
TAGCAGAAGCCTCCGAAGTTGTCGTGCTCGGCGTGGTGGCCCGGGGGCCGCACCAGCGCGTAGGCGAAGCGGTAGCCCTCGAGAATGCACTCGGTCGCGGTGAGCGCGCAGTCGACCGCACCACGGGCGGCCCGATAGGCGTTCTTGTTGAGCGGCGTGAAGGTGTCGATGCAGTAGTAGCCGGCGCGCACCGCGAGCTCGCGCGGCGGGCGCGACGCGTTGCGAATCGGAAAGACGTACGGGTAGACCGACTTGCCCTCGGGCACGCCGGCGCAGGCCTTCTTCAGGTAGCTCGCGTAGCCGGGATCGTGGACCTCGAGGATCGGCTTCTCGCCGAACCGGCGGGCCGGCAGCCGCTCGAACAGGCCGGTCGGCTCGATCGCCTTGAGGATCGCCCGGATGCGCACCGGCGCCTCGACGTAGCCGCGCTCGCGGACATGATGGATGTCGTGCTTCTCGTTGACCACCAGGGCGATGCCGCGCCGGCGCGGCGCTAGCGCCGATCGGCGGTCGCCGTCGGGCTTCACGCCGTAGCGCGGCGCCCGCAGCCGCACGGGATCGTCGCTCACCGAATCGACGTAGTCGTCGATGTCGTCGGGCGAGCAGAGGTAGCCGTACTTCTGCTCGAGGATGGCGCGCATGATCGCCCGCGCCCGCCTCCTCCGCAACGGCGCGTCGCGGCCGAGGCCGTCGAAGACCAGGAAGGTGGGCTCCGGGTTGGCCTCGCTCGGCTGCTCGTAGCGGGTGCCGACGATCGGGACCGCGCCGAACCGCTCGTAGAAGCGCAGCCGGGCTCGATTCTGCTTCAGCTGCCGCGGGTCTTTGACGATCTCCGGGTCGTCGGAGAGGCACTCCAGGAACAGGCCTTCCGCGCCGAGCTCCTCCGCCTCCTCGCGCACGCGCTGGTAGAGCGCGCCGCCGACGCCCCTGCCGGTGCCTCCGGGCGCCGCCGAGATGTACTCGAGAAAGCCGAAGGCCAGGTCCGGAAAGTGGAGCAGGAGGGCGAAGCCCTCGACCACCGCGCGGCGCTGGGCGAGAAACAGGATCGCCCGGTAGCCGTGGCGCATCGGGTCCTGCAGCTGGCCGAGGATCTTCTCGATGCCCTGTTCGTGCGGATCTTCGATCTGCTGGTGGACGATCTCGATCACCCGGTCGAGCGCCGAGCGGCTCTCGGGAGCGGTCGCGTCGTAGAGCTTGCGGATCAGGAATGCCATCGGCGGCGAGGCTCGCGCGAGAGGCTAGCGCTTCCTCCGGACGCCGGCGGCCGCCGACGGCGACGCCTGGCCGAGCCGGCTCTCGCCGGTGGCGCTGTCGACGATCCGGTCGATCAACCCGACGTAGTCGAGGCCCGCCTCTTCGGCGGTGGCGACGAACCCGGAGTCGGGGCTCAGACACGGGTTGGCGTTGACGTCGATGACCCAGGCGGCGCCGGCGGCGTCGACGCGCAGGTCGACCCGGGCGTAGCCGGCGAGGCCCAGGACCGACCACGCGCGGCGGGCCAGCTCCCCGACCCGCTCCAGGAGCGGGCGGTCGGAGGTCGCGAAATCGAAGTGACGGTGAGCGTGGCGATACTCGAACGACTGCGGATCCCACTTGGCGGCGTAGTTGACGATTCGGGGCTTGCCGGGCGGGTACTCCTCGAAGCGGATCTCGGCCGGCGGCAGGACCTCGACGCCGTCGGGGCCATCGACCAGCGCCACGTTGATCTCGCGCCCCTCGACGTAGCCCTCCGCGAACCATAGCCCGCCATCGGCCGCTCGGCGCGCGATCTCCACGGCGACACGCCCCGCGGGAACGACCGACGCGTCGTCGATGCCGACCGAGGCGTGCTCCCAGCAGGACTTGACGATCCAGCGGCCGCTCCAGCGCGGCAGGTCGCG
Organism: Thermoanaerobaculia bacterium; assembly: GCA_041575955.1. Classification (GTDB taxonomy): domain Bacteria; phylum Acidobacteriota; class Thermoanaerobaculia; order Multivoradales; family JAHEKO01; genus JAHEKO01. Next base: position 3,423 of record JBFGLX010000259.1, on the reverse strand, counting down.
GCCGGCGCCCGGAACCCAGGCGGGCGGGCAGGCGATCCCTTCGGACTGCAGCAGCCGCTTGGCCAGGAGCTTTCCGGACGAGGAGAACATCGCCTCGAACGGCGCGCCCGTGTACGGCGTCGACAGGTCGTCGAGCAGCGCCGGCGCCAGCACCGCCCACCGGCCGCGGCCGCCAATCGTCTCGACCAGGTTGAAGACGAAGGCCGGCCGCAGCTCCACGAGAGCGGCGCGGGCGGCGTCGAGATCGAGCGACAGCGGCACCGTCTCGGGCTGCCACCCCAGGGCCGCGAGCGCCTGCGAGACGGCCTCGACCTCGACCATCACGTCGAGCTCGTCCGGCGCGGCGTTCGGAGCCAGAGCGCCGTGCAGAACGACGACCCGATCCGGCGCGGCCGGGTCGGAGGTCATCGCGGCACCGGCACGCTTTCGGTCGGCGCGACCGCGGCCGTCGTCGCCGGGCGCGCCGCCGCCGAGTCCAGGATCCGGCGGATCAGCTCCAGGTACGGTACGCCCAGCAGCTCGCACATCAGCGTCAGGTCCGACGCTCCCGGCGCCAGGCCGGCAAGCGGGTTCGCCTCGAGAAACTGGGGCCGGCCGTCCCGGTCGAGCTTGACGTCGATCCGGCCCGCGTCGCGGCAGCCGAGCACCCGCCACGCACGGAGGGCGATCGCCCCCGCCTCGGTCGCGAGGTCCTGCTCTTCGACCAGGCGCTGCGAGATGATCCCCTCCCACACGGTCTTGTTGCGGTAGGTGTAGCCGCCGGGCTCGGCCGCGGGGCCGAAGACGACCTCCATCACCGCGAGGACGCGCGCTCGCGGCCCGGTGCCCAGGATGCCGACGGTCAGCTCGCGCCCGGGGAGGTACCCCTCCACCAGGACGGGCTGGCGGAAGCGCTCGAGAAGTCCCTCGCAGACGGCGGCAAGCTCCGCCGGGTCGGAGACCAGCGATCGCGACGAGATGCCCTTGCTGCTCCCCTCGGCCACCGGCTTGACGAACAGCGGGTAGGCGAGCGCGACGGCCTCGACGTCCTCGGCGCTCTCGACGAGCGCGAACTCGGGCGTCGGCACGCCGGCGTCGCGCACCACCCGCTTGGCGAACCCCTTGTGCAGGCAGACCGCCAGCGTCGCCGGGTCCGAGAAGGTGTACGGCACTCCGTACGCCTCGAGGACCGCGGGCACGCTCGACTCCCGGCCCATGCCGGCCAGCCCCTCGGCGAAGTTGAAGACCAGATCCCAGCGCTCGCCCCGGGCGAGGCGGGGCCAGAGCTCGGCGAGGCCGCCGATCGGCTCCGGCCGGTGCCCGAGCTCCGTCAGGGCGTTCGAGATGGCGTCGACGGTCCGCGGCTCGTCGAGCTCGGCGACCTGCTGGGGGGTGTAGCCGGCGTCGAGATAGGTCTGCTTGAGGTCGTAGGTGAGTCCTATGTTCACCGCGTCCGGACTATCTCAAAGAAACCGCAGAAAGCAAGAATTTTTTCACCACCGCACTCGCCGCAGCCCGGTCGCCAGCATCGCGTTCGCGGCCAGCAGCGCGAGGGCGCCCAGGGCCGGGAGCGACGGCTCGACGCTTCGGCAGACGGTCGGCTACTCGCCGCCCGGGCGGAGCTTGGCCGCCTTGGCGATCAGGCCGACGAGCTCGGCGACGTCGCCGTCGCCCGCGAACTCGGGCGAGAGCTCCTGCGCGGCCTCGAGCAGGCGGCCGAGATCGCCGTCCTTGGCCCAGTACGAGCCCTTGAGGATCTCGCCGAACTCGGCGACCACCGCCGCCAGCTTGAGGGCGGGCGCCGCGCCGCGCCAGTGCTCGGCGCCGTCGCGCTCCCGGACCGAGCGCTCGATCTCGACGATCTCGCGCGTCTCCTGCGAGCGGTAGCGCAGGTGGAGCGTGGCGAGCGGCGCCCGGCGCGGCCGTTTGTCGCTGAGCTTGATCTCGTAGAGCGCGGTGACGCTGTGGCCCGCGCCGATCTCGCCGGCGTCGACCGTGTCGTCGCGGAAGCGCTCGTCGGCGATGTCCCGGTTCTCGTAGCCGAGCAGCCGGTAGCGGCTGACCACCTCCGGGTTGAACTCGACCTGGACCTTGGCGTCGCTGGCGATGGTCTGGAGGGTGCCGGTCAGGTTCTCGACGAAGATCCGCCGCGCCTCGGTCAGGTCGTCGACGTAGGCGTAGCGGCCGTTGCCCTGATCGGCCAGCTGCTCCATCAGCACGTCGTTGTAGTTGCCCATGCCGAAGCCGACGGTGGTCAGCTCGATGCCGCGCTCCGCCTCGCGCCGCACCCGCTCGAGGATCGAGTCGGGGCCGGTGCGGCCGACGTTGGCGACGCCGTCGGAGCAGAGGACGATCCGGTTGATCGCCTCCGCGCGGAAGGCGCGCGAGGCCTGCTCGTAGGCCAGCAGCAGTCCCTCCTCGGCGTTGGTCGAGCCGCCGGGCCGGAGCCTCTCGATCGCGGCTCGAATCGCCTCGTGATCGCCGCTCGGCTCGAGCAGCACCTGGCCACGCGAGCCGTAGACCACCAGGCCGACCCGGTCGGCCGGCCGCAGCTGGTCGAGCAGCAGCGTCAGGCTCCGGATCACCAGGCCGAGCCGGTTTTCGCGGCCCATCGAGCCGGAGACGTCGACCACGAAGATCAGGGTCGCCGGCTTGCGGTCGGCGGGATCGACCACCCGGCCGCGGATACCGAAGCGCAGCACCTGGTAGCGCTCGCCGGTGGCGAACGGCGCCGGCGCGAGCTCCGCGTGCAGGGCGAAGTCGCCGCGCTCGGGCGGCGCGTCGCGGTAGTCGAAGTAGTTCAGGAACTCCTCGATCCGCACCGCCTCGCGCGGCGGCAGGTTGCCGTCGTCGAGGTAGCGCCGGACGATCGTGTAGGAGCCGGTGTCGACGTCGAGGCCGAAGGTGGAGAAGCGGTCGTCCTCGGTGTCGATGAACGGATTGACCCCGTACTCGCGGTAGAAGACGTCGCCGTAGGGCTGGTCGTTGGGCTCGGCGGTGCCGCCGGTCGATGGCGGAGCGGTCGCCGGTGCCGGCTGAGGTGCCGGACGCTCGCGCACCAGCCTCTCCAGGGTGACGGCGGCTCCCGAGCTCGTGCGCCGGTCGAGCAGCGGGCTCTGCGACGTCACGGTGATGACCTCTTCCGCCACGGACGGCAGCGCCACCTCGAGCTCGGTCTGCCGCTCGCTCCGAACCTCCACCTCCGGGTACTCGACGCTCGAGAACCCGTCGAGGGTCGCCTTCAGCTCCCAGCTGCCGGGGTCGAGCTCGTCGAAGCGAGCCTCCCCGGAGGCGCCGGTGACCTCGACGCGCTTGCCGCCGGAGCCGCTCATCTCGATCGAAGCGCCCGGCAGCGGATTGCCCTGGGAGTCCCTGACGACGACGGCGGCACTGCCCTCGGCCTCATCGGGGGTCGGATCGGGAATCGGGACCTTCCTGGCGGGC
>JBFGLX010000258.1:0-5305 GCA_041575955.1 Thermoanaerobaculia bacterium | reverse complement strand
GAGCTGCCGCCCCTCAACCTGCTCAACCTGGAGCCGACGACCTCGAGCATTCGCGAGGATGAGCTGGTCCGGCTGGGGGAGGTCATCCGCTCCCGCTGCGCGGAGTTCGGAGTCGAGGGGTCGGTCGACGGCATCAGCCCGGGACCGGTGATCACGGTGTTCGAGTTTCAGCCGGCGCCGGGCATCAAGGTGAGCCAGATCGTCAACCTGCAGGACGACCTGGCGCTGGCGCTCAAGGCGGAATCGGTGCGCATCGACCGCATGCCCGGGCGCTCGACCCTCGGCATCGAGGTGCCGAACGCCAAGCGCGGAGTGATCCGCCTCGGGCATCTGCTCACCCAGGAGGGGTTCGCCAAGTCGCCGTCCCCGCTCACCATGGCGATCGGCACCACCATCTACGGCGAGCCCTACTACTGCGATCTCGCGACCATGCCTCACCTGCTGGTCGCGGGCGCCACGGGCTCGGGCAAGAGCGTCGGCCTGCAGAGCATGATCACCTCGATGGTCTACAAGGCGAGCCGCGATCAGGTGCAGTTCATCTTCATCGACCCCAAACGAATCGAGCTCGGCGTCTACAAGAACATCCCGCACCTCAAGGCCGAGGTGGTGGTGGAGCCCAAGAAGGCGGCCAACGCGCTGCGCTGGGCGGTGGCGGAGATGGAGCGCCGCTACCGCCTGCTCGCCGAAGTGCACGTGCGCTCGATCGATTTCTACAACCGGGCGATCCAGGACCCCGAAGTGCAGGCCCGGCTGTCGCTCAGCGAGGGAGAGAAGGAGATCACCAGCGACGATCTGCGCCCGCTGCCGTACTACGTGATCGTGATCGACGAGCTGGCCGACCTGATGATGGTCTCGTCGTCCGACGTCGAGGCCTCGATCGCCAGGCTGGCCCAGATGGCGCGCGCGGTCGGGCTCCACCTGATCGTCGCCACCCAGCGGCCGTCGGTGGACGTCCTGACCGGCACGATCAAGGCGAACTTCCCCTGCCGCATCTCGTACGCCACCGCCACCCGCCACGACTCGCGGACGATCCTCGACCAGATCGGCGCCGAGAAGCTCCTCGGCAAGGGCGACATGCTGTTCATGCCGCCCGGAACCTCGCGGGTGGCGCGGCTGCACGGCGCCCTCGTCACCGAGCAGGAGACCGCCGCCCTGGTGCGCTGGCTCAAGAAGCGGGGCGCCCCGGAGCTCGACCCGGCGGTGCTCGAGGGGCCCGAGGACGAGCGCGCCGGCGCCGGCGCCGGCGGGGTCGACGACGACATGTACGACGAGGCGGCGCGGCTGGTGGTCGCCGAGCGCCAGGCGTCGGCGAGCTTCCTGCAGCGCCGGCTGCGGGTCGGCTTCTCGCGCGCGGCGCGGCTGATCGACATCATGGAGCGGGACGGCCTGCTCGGCCCGCCGCAGGGGAGCAAGCCGCGCGAGGTGCTGGTGCCCAAGGACTACTTTGCCGAGATCGACGAGCACCTTGCTGGGGACAGGTTGTGAATTCGTTGCCTCCTTGCTAGTTCATAACCTGTCCCCGTTTTCCTAGGGTGGGGAGGCGCCGTAGGCCGCGGCGTCCGGGTTCTGGGGTTGAAGATTGGCGTCGAGCGCGGGATCCAGGCCGACCGTGCCCGCCTCGAAGGACCCGACCGCCTCCCGGTAGTCGCCCAGGCTCCCGAAGACCGAGTGCTCGATGGAGAAACTGCGCGAGTCGGCCAGGAACGGTAGGCGCTCGGAGAAGTACAGGTTGTGATCGAGCCACAGCCACTCGGGCGCCCCGGGGGGCGTAGCGCCGGCCGGCGTGACCCTCCAGCCGACGTGCACTCCGCGGCGCGACGTCTCACGAGCGAAGCGCGAGGTGAAGACCGAGAGGTTTCGTCGAACGCCCAGCCGGGTCGCCGGGTCGGTCACGGTTGCGGGCGTGAGGTACTGGGTCATCAGGTTGGTCGTGTGGTTGTCCACGAACGTGTTGCGCGTGACTTCGATCCGCCGCGGCGCGAATCCGTTGGGTGCCGAGGCGATCACCAGGCCGCCGAACTTGCCGTGGTAGGGCAGCGCCGTTTCCCGGCTGCCGTTGCGATAGATGTAGTTGTTGTCCACGAGCACGTTGGCGGCGACGCTGTTGAGCTGGACGCCGCCGTGCGCCCAGAGCTGGAAGGGACTCCCGTTGTGGTGGATCCGGTTGCTCTCGACCACCACCGAGCCGGTCGGGTAGGTCGAGCCGTGCGCCCCGAGCCAGATCCCCCAGTGGCCGCTGCCGGAGATGTCGTTGCCCCGGATCGCGATCGTCGGTCCGCCGGGAGAGCCCGGCTCGCGATCCCAGAGGCTCTCGACCAGGATCCCGTTGCCCGCGAAGCCCGCGATCTCGTTGTCCTCGATGACCAGCCGGCCGGTGAACGGGGATCCGGGCGCGACCACGATGCCGTAGTGCTGGTTGCCGCAGTCCGGCTTACGACACTTGGCCTCGACGCAGGAGTAGCCGCCCGGGCAGGGCGAGCCGGCTCCGCACGACTGTCCTTGAGCGAGTCCTCGGGTGCACGAGCCGCCGTCGCACACGTAGCCGAACGGGCAGGGGTCGCTGGCGCCGCAGGCGTGTCCGGACGCGTAGGCGCACTGCGCCTTGGCGCCCTCCTGATAGCTCGCCCGGAGGGTGCTCCCCCGGATCGTGATCTCCGGATGAATGCCATCGGTGCCGAGGTCGAACGGATCGCGCACGTCGACCGTGTCGGTCGCGGTGTGGAGACAGACCTCGGGCGGAATCGAGCTCGGCTGGGTCGCCGAGGTCTGGCACGCGTACCCGGCCGTGGCGCTGCAGTCGGCCGGGCAGCCGGCCGGGCCGTCGTCGACGCCGTAGTTCGCGCTCGCGTCGTCGGTGTGGATCCGGATTCCGCTGCCGCCGGGGAAGAGGATCCGGGTGTTCTCGATCCGCACGCTCTTGTTCCAGAACAGGTCGATGGCGTGATGCCCCAGGTAGTCCTCCCGCCGACCGGTGGTGTCGATCACGCTGTCGCGGATCACGGTCGAGGCCGCGCCCTGCTGGAAGTCCCGCTTTTGCAGGAAGCTCGCTCGCCGATCGCTCCAGATCGTCGTCGAGGCGGGGAGGCGGAACGGATTGTGTCCGCGACCGTCCTGGCTGATCGCCTCGCGGGCCGAGTTGAGAATCCGCACCCCGTCGTAGACGGTCGCCAGGCCCCGGTCCTCGATCGCACCGCGGGTCAGGGAGTTGTCCGGCGCGTCCTCGATCGTGACGTTCTGGAAGAGCGTGCCGAACGAGTCGAGAACCAGCACCGCGTAGCCCTGAAGCGACAGGTTTCTGAACGTGAAGTGATCGCGGCGCATGGTGGAGATGCCGAAGGGGTCCGAGGGCGCCGCGGGCGAGGCCGCGAGCCTGCCCGGATCCTTGGTTCCATCGTCGCCAAGGCAGGCGCCGTCGATCACGATCGGGGCTCTCGGCGTCCCCTCCGGCAGCGCCGGGTCCCACGGCAGCGTGAACAGCGAATCGATGTGGGTCCCGCACAGGAAGAGCGTGTCGCCGGGCGCGAACCGGCTCCAGTCGATAGCCGAGAAACCGCGCCAGGCTCGAGCGTAGGAAGCACCGTCGCCGGTGCCGCCGTCGGCCGGCCGTACCCAGAGCGTGTCGGCCCGCGACAACGGCGAGATGCCGAAGACGAGGACCAGGGTCAGCAGCGGAATGCGTATGGATTTCGTCACCGTTCCTCCTCGATCACGAAGACGTCGAGCGGCTCGACGTCGATCTCCACGGTCCGGCCGGTTCCCCGCACCCTCTGAGCGACCCGGCAGATGCAGCCTTGTGCCGGGCTGCCGACCGGGACGCAGTCACTCGCCCGGCCGGGGCAGTCGGTGCCGGTCGCCTCCAGCTTCCACACCGTCCGGTCCGGTGCCACCGGCAGGCGGACCGCGTAGGAAGCCGTGGTGTCGAGAGACGCGACCACCACGCCCCGACGGCTGTCGTCGAACGAGGGCGTCCAGGCGCTCACCGCCACGGCGGGGTGGCGCAGGTCCAGGGTGGGTGCGACGGGCAGCTCGCGCAGCACCGTGGTCGTGAGCTCCGGGATCGGCCCGCCGGCGGCGAGGGTCGCCTGCGGAGCGCGCTCCATCTCGCCGTGCACCAGGTAGTCCCGAAACAGGCGGTGGGCGTGGGCCAGCTTGACCGGATAGTCGACATAGCCCGAGCGCCCGCAAGTGAACGACGGCAGCGTCAGGATGAACCCCGGCATGCCCCCCCAGGTCAGGTTCAGACCCTGCTTGGCCACGGTCGCCTGGAAGCCGAGCGTGGCGCTCGAGCAGCTTTGACCGGGCACCGGGTCGCTCTCGATCGAGCCGTGGGTGTAGGCGCCGAGGAACTGGGCGTTGGCGTGGTAGACCGCCTGGGCGAGCGGCAGCGGCCGGGCCTCGTACGGGAACTTGAACAGTCCGAACCCGTTCAGGTTGCCGACGTACGGCTCGGAGAAGTTCTCGCTGTAGAAGCCCATCGCGTCGCCGGTCGAGTTGTGGCTCTCGAGCGCCGCCCGCAGGTTGTCGAGGATCCGCTTGTGACCTTCGACCCAGTAGGTTCCGCCGCCGGGCTGATAGCCCGCGCCGTCCTGGTTGTAGCAGAGGATCGGGTTCTTGGTCGCGACAACGTCCACGTACAGGCCCCCGATCGGGAGGTAAGGGCACTCGCCGGGCTCGCAGGCGCCGGCGGAGCACACCTCGTCGAGCGCGCAGCGCGTCGCGTCTTGGCAGCTCGAGTCGGCGCCGCAGAACAGACGGTCGGACTGTGGGTCGATGCACCGCCCTTCGCAGGCGATCAGCCCCGGGGCGCAGGCCTGTTTGCAGGTTCCGCCCGAGCACACCTCGTCGGCTCCGCACGATTGGCCGCAAGTGCCGCAGTGCGCCGGATCCGACTGGAGGTCGGCGCAGGCGGCCGCGGTGCCGTTGCCGACCAGGCACACGTCGTCACACGGCTGGCAGCTGCGGAACTGGCTGTCGAGCAGCCGCTCGCCGAAGACGTCCTGCCAGCGCTTCTCTCCCGGACAGGCGTAGTAGCGGCGGCTGAGCGGCTTGCCGCCGGCCGCGCAGCAGGTCGGTGGGCACTGGGCGCTCGGACCGTTGATCTCCAGGCTGCCGTTCCGATGGCGGATCGGCAGAAAGAGCGGATCGTCCTCGGTCCAGCCGCTGATCTCCTTCCAGGGCTTGGCGACCGTGCAGCCGCCGGCGCCGTCGGATCGCTGGCTCAGGACGTCCAGGTCGCTGGCCAGAAAGTAGGGGGCGATGGGTATGCCCCGGCTCTGGGCGAAGGCCGCATCGGCGGCCACCCGCG
>JBFGLX010000257.1:0-5344 GCA_041575955.1 Thermoanaerobaculia bacterium | reverse complement strand
GATCTTGCGCAAGGAGAGCCAGCGGCTCGACCGGACGATCAAGGGATTCCTCAAGTTCGCCAAGCCCAAGGAGCGCTCGGTCCAGCGGTTCGACATCGCCGCGCTCCTGGCCGAGAACATGGAGCTGCTGCGCAACAGTCCCGAGGTCTCCGCGGACCACACGCTCGAGATCGAGCTGCGGCCGTCCTCCCGGCCGATCGTGGCCGACCCCGACCAGGTGAGCCAGATCTTCTGGAACGTGGCTCGGAACGCGCTGCGCGCGATGCCCGACGGCGGCACGCTCAAGCTCGAGGCCGACGTCGAGGGCGACTTCTACCGCATTCGATTCATCGACAGCGGCTGCGGCATGTCCGAGCGCGAGCGCGCCAATCTCTTCCACCCCTTCAGCTCCAGCTTCGACGACGGCAACGGCATCGGCATGGCGATCGTCTACCAGATCGTCCAGGAGCACGGCGGCCGGCTCGTGCTCGACAGCCAGCCCGGCCGCGGCAGCACCATCACCGTCGAGCTGCCGGCCGAGGAAGCGATCGCCCAGGAGCCGCTCGCGGAGGAGCTGCTCGCGGCCGAGGGCTAGCCTGAGCGGAGAGATGACAGCAACCGACACCCCCCGCCGAATCCTGGTCGTCGACGACGAAGCCAGCATGATCGAGTTCCTTCAGCTGCTGCTGGAGGAGGAGGGCTACGACGTCACGCTGGCGAGCTCGATGACCGAGGCGCGCGAGACGCTGGCCGCGAGCACGTTCGATCTGATCCTCTGCGACATCATGATGCCGGACGGCAACGGCCTCGAGCTGCTCGAGGAGATCAAGGCCAAGGAGGAGCGGACGTCGGTCATCATGATGACCGCCTACACCTCCACCAAGTCGGCGATCGAGGCGATGCGGCTGGGCGCGTACCACTACGTCTCCAAGCCGTTCGACGTCGAAGAGCTCAAGGTGGTGATCCAGAAGGCGCTCGAGAAGATCGAGCTGGTCGACGAGAACGTCTACCTGCGCAAAGAGCTCGAGCAGAAGTACGGCTTCTCGAACATCATCGGTCGCAGCCGGCGGATGCAGGAGATCTTCGCGCTCATCGAGCGCGTCGCCCAGACCAGCTCCACCGTCCTGCTGGAGGGCGAGAGCGGCACCGGCAAGGAGCTCATCGCGCATGCCGTGCACTATTCCAGCGCCCGCGCGAATCGACGGTTCCTGTCGATCAACTGCGGGGCGCTCCCCGAGACGCTGCTCGAGAGCGAGCTGTTCGGGCACGAGCGGGGCGCATTCACCGGCGCGGTTCGCGACAAGAAGGGGCTGTTCCGGGAGGCCAGCGGCGGCACCCTGTTCCTGGACGAGATCGGCGAGATGGCGCCCTCGATGCAGGTGAAGCTGCTGCGGGCGCTGCAGGAAAAGAAGGTGCGGCGCATCGGCGGCCACCGCGAGGAGCCGGTCGACGTGCGCATCATCGCCGCCACCAACCAGAACCTCCAGGAGCTGATCCAGAGCGGCAGGTTCCGCGAGGATCTCTACTACCGGATCAACGTGATCCCGATCCGGCTGCCGGCCCTGCGCGAGCGCCGCGAGGACATCCCGATCCTGGTCGATCACTTCATCAAGAAGTACAGCTCCGACATGGGAGTCGAGCCCAAGCGCGTCTCGGTGGAGGTCATGCGGCAGCTCGAGGCCTACCCCTGGCCGGGCAACGTGCGCGAGCTCGAGAACGTGATCGAGCGGGCGCTGGCGCTGTGCACGGGCAGCGTGCTCACCAGCGACGACGTTCCCGCGCAGGTGCTCTACGGCAGGTCGGACCGCCTGTCCAACATCGAGCTGCCGGCCGAGGGGCTCGATCTCGAGGGCTACCTGGAGGACATCCGCCGGCAGCTCATGCGCGAGGCCCTGGAGCGCAACCGTGGGGTTCAGACCCAGGCCGCCGAGCTCCTCGGCATCAGCTTTCGCTCGTTCCGCTACTACGCCAAGAAGCTCGGGCTCACCGGCGACGCCCAGGGCGAGACGGAGGACGTCGAGCCGCGCCTCAAGGCCGCCCGCTAGCCTGACCTTCTCATCAGCGTTCGATCCAGAAGGCCGCCAATGCCTGGAGATGCGAGGCTTGCGACCGAGAGCGACGCAGGCGGCCCGATCAGGGCTCCGGGTCGGCCACCGACGCCCGATCGCCACCGGCCTCGGGATACGACCGGTAGCGGAAGTCGTGGGCGGCCTCCCAGTCGTAGAGCCAGGAGCGGCGCGGTTGGGCGGCGACGAGCGCTTCGACGCTCAGGTCGGGAACGATCTCGTCGCCGTCCTGGCCGGCGAGCTCGCAGGGGACCACGTCGAGCCCGAGGCGGAGGGCGCAGCTCAGGCGCCGGTGGCCGTCGAGGACGTAGAGCGCCCGCCGCCCCGAAGCGACCACGCGAATCGGCGCCCCCGGGTCGAAGCCGCGCTCGCCCATCGCGGCCAGCAGCTCGTCGGTCGCGGCCCCCGCCAGGAGCCGCACGTGCTCGGTCGGGTAGAGCGATCTCGGCGCCAGCCAGAGGCGCGTCGGCGGGCGACGCAGGCCGGCCGGGTGGTCGAGGATCAGCCGCACGGCCTCCTCGGCCGAGATCTCCGAGGTGTCGATGATCAGATCGTAGTTCGACCAGCTGAACAGATCCACGCCGTAGGTGCCGAGGAAGCGCCGCCGCTCGCTCTCCTGGCGCGCCACGATGTCGCGCATGGCTTGATCGGCGCCCCGGTAGCGCTCGGTGTCGCTCCGGCTTCGCTGGTCGCCGAGCACCCGGGCGGCCGCCCGCTCGGTGTCGACCAGCAGGAAGACGCGGAGCGCGTCGGGCACGAAGTGCCACGCCAGGCGCGAGTCGATCACGAACTCGCTGTCGCCGGCGGCCAGCTCGCGGGTGTAGCCGTCGATCTCGGCGTCGATCGTCGGCTCCTGCTCGGAGACCAGGTTCAGCTCCAGGGTGCTGAGTTGGCGGCCGCTGGCCAGCCGCCGCTGCAGGCTGCCGGTCGAGTGGTACTCGGCTCCGGTGCGCTCGGCGAGCAGCTTGGCGACGCTGCTCTTGCCCGAGCCGATCTCTCCCGAGACGGTGAAGCGCCTGCGGTCCGCGGCCGGCGAGTCCATCGTCTACGACTCCCGGCCGCGCTGGCCGCTGCGGACCGAGATGATCTCCGCGAGCACCGAGACGGCGATCTCCGCCGGGGTGTCGCCGCCGATGGGCAGGCCGATCGGGGCGCGCAGATCGACCGCCGACAGGTCGAAGCCGCGCTCGGTCAGCTCCGCCCGCACCCGCTCGACCTTGCGCGAGCTTCCCATCAGCCCCAGGTAGGCGAGCTCGGTCGGTCGCTCCTGCAGCACCGCCGAGAGCGCCGCCAGATCGGTCTCCCAGCAGCGGGTGACCACGACCACGAATCGCTGCCGGCCGGAATCCGCCACGAAGTCCCGTTCGAACTCGCGCGTGACCGCGACCAGCGTGGTGCCTTCGGGAAACAGCTCGGGGCGCCGGAACTCCTCGCGATCCTCGACCACCCGGATCTCGAAGCCGCACAGGGCGGCGTTGTGGGCCAGGGCCTGGCCTACCGGGCCTCCTCCACAGATCACCAGCAGCGGCGGTTTCGTGACCACTTCGATCAGCACCTCGACCAGGCCGCCGCACACCATGCCGGTGGCCTCGCCCCGGGTCGCCTCCTCGGTCAGATAGTAGCGCTTGACCTCAGGCTGGGGCGCCGGCTGCTGCAGCTTGCGCCGGGCGTCGGCGATCACCAGCGCTTCGAACGCGCCGCCGCCCAGGTTGCCGCGGCACTCGCCGTCGGGCGCCACGACCAGCTTCCAGCCGACCTTGCCGGGGGTCGAGCCCTGCGTCCGAACCACCTGGCACAGCGCGGCGCGACCGTGCCGATGCGCTGCGCGGCCGGCGTCGATCAGCAGCTGGTCGGGAGACGGAAGGGCCACCTCACCTGCCCGGCGGCCCACCGTACAGCTTCGAGACGGTCCCGACCTCGGACGGGTCGAGAGACTCGAGGGCGGAAGCCGCCGAGACCTCGCCCGACATCACGGCCCCGGAGTCGGCCACGTGCGACAGCCCGAGGGAGTGCCCCAGCTCGTGGGCGAAGACGCGCGCGGTCAGCAGCGGATCGTCGGACAGGAGGCAGGCGGCGCCGTCGTTGACCAGGATGTCGGCGCCCAGGATCTCGAGGTAGCGGCGGCCGCCGTGGCTGGTCTTGCGGCCGGCGCCGATGCGCTCGCACGCCTGCCCGCGACCGTTCTCGAACCAGATCCCGGTCAGCGCCAGCACCCCGCCCGAGCTGCAGCTGAAGCGGCCGGCCACATCCTCTTTCGGATCGTCGAACACCACCAGGTTGACGCCATCGAGCCCGCTGAGCGCGGACCGGCCGCGCAGGCTGCCGCCGTTCTGGAAGCGCACCGCGCCGTCCGAAGCCCGCGTCCAGAGCCGGCGGGCGCGCAGAAATCCGCCGCGGCCGTCCCCCCGGCCATCCAGGCCGGCGGCGTCGAAGCTCCACTTGACCGCCTCGTTCCGGTCGAGCTCCGACCACCGGAAGTTGAGCTGGGTGCAGCGGTCCTCGAGCAGACCGCCCGACCTGGGCGGCGATCCGAGGTCCACAAGGGCGGGATCCAGGTAGTAGTCGATCGGCCGGGCGAGCCCGGCGGCCCGGTCGGTGATCCAGTTGACGAAGCCCGCCAGGTCGCGCACCGGCTCGGACGCCCGGGTCGGGTCGCCGTCGCCGGCGAGCGGTAGGTCGAGGGCCTCCGAGAGCGACCGGACGGCGACCCGGGCGCCGCCGAACCCGACCTCCGAGAAGGCTCCCAGCATGAGATGCAGGACGCCGTAGGTGCCATCCTTGCGCGGCGCCAGGAAGAGCAGCGTGCGCTCGCCGGGGCTGAACTCGGGCACGCCCCAGATGCGCAGGCCGACGCCGTCGGGGCCGATGCCCCCGGGCACCCGGACGACGATCGTGCTGCCGGTGACGTAGCCCTTGAGCAGGCGCTCGATCTGAACGAAGTAGTCGGTCGAGGGCGGGCCCGCGATCGGCGCCGGCTCGACGCTCTCCACCGTCGCCTGGGCGATGACCGCGGCGTCGTCGACCAGGGCCTCGTCCGGCACCATGACGAAGGAGGTCGCGCCGGCCGCCGCGGCCAGCGCCAGCAGCAGGAGGCACGAGAGCGTCGCAAGTCGTCCTGGCCGATTCATCGCTTCGATCCCCGATTCTACTCGGAGGCTCTGCCGGAGGCCTTCGCGGATCCCGACTCGCTCGCCTTCTTCCCGCTCTTCTCCTTGCCCGCCGCCGGCGCCGCGCTCTCCTTCGAGTCCGCAGCCGCGGTCGAGCTCTCGGGGCTCTTGCGGCCGGCGTAGTCGGTTACG
>JBFGLX010000256.1:0-5350 GCA_041575955.1 Thermoanaerobaculia bacterium | reverse complement strand
GACGTGCCCGCTTGCGCCTCGACGCTGACCATCTCGATCTCGGGCGGCAGCGGCGACGCCGACCTCTACGTCAAGTTCGGCAGCGCGCCGACCACGTCGAGCTGGCACTGCCGGCCGTACCTCTACGGCAACAACGAGTCGTGCACCTTCACGCCGCCGCAGACCGGCAGGTACTACATCATGATCCGCGCCTACTCGAGCTTCTCGGGAGTCAACCTGGTGGCCGAGCACGAGTAGAGCGACCTACGTCTCGAATCGAGGCGCCACTAGAGCCGCGGGGCTTCCCGCGGCTCTCTTTTTTTCTCCGGTGGCGGCCCGGGGTGCCGGTGTGGATCAGCCAACAGACAAGGGGCGCGAGGGCGTCGATCATGGCTGGGGCAGGAGGGGCGCTCGTGCGATGCTGAGATACCTGAAAGGCCTTTTTGGTCGAGAAGACCCGCTGGTCGAGCTCGCCAGGTCCGGCGACGGCAAGCTGTTCGCGGAGTCGTTCCGGAGGTCGGAGGTCTTCGTGGTCTCGACGCCGGTGGACCGATCCCTGGATCCGGAGCGGGTGACGGCGGACGAGCTCCGCCGGCTGGTCGACGCGGCGGCCCGGGCGGCGAGGGACGACAGCGGGCTCCGGGCCTTCACCTATGGCGTCGAAGGGAACGAGTTCCTGCCGGTGTTCAGCAGTGCGGAGAATGCCGAGAAGTTCATCCGCAGGTACGTCCAGGCCGCTCATCGGGTGATCCCGTTCTTGACCGCGTCGCTCGCGGGCGCCGCCCTGAGGCCATTGCTCGCCGGCTCCGGGCTCACCGTGGTCCTCAACCCGCTCTCCGAGAGCGAGTACGAGCTGCCGCGTGAGGTCGTGGTGGAGATCGTGGGCGAAGGTTGGTGAGAAGGTCGGGCTAGCTCGATCCCCCGTCGCTGGACCGCGCCCAACCGGTCGTGATCGCCAGCAGGACGACCGCCAGGAGCGCCCAGGAGTGGAAGTTGCTGAGCCCGACCTCGAGCGCGGTCAGGCGCGGCATGCCTGAGCCAGCTCGAGCCGTCATGCTGGCGGCGAGGATCGTCGGGATGCAGTAGGGGAGCAGGAACGGATAGGTGCAGACGGTGATGTCGAGGACGTTGGCGCGTCGGGTGGCGGGGATGCGGGCCCGCTCGCCGGCCTCGCGCGTGAAGCTGCCGACCGCCAGCAGCGCGACCGTCGAATGGGTGGTCAGCAGGGTCGCCGCCGACACGGTGGCGAAGGTCCAGAGCTCGACCCCGCGCGCGGTGCGTGCCTGGCGCCGAGCCACGGCGACGAGCCGGTCGGTCACGCCGGTCGCCTCGACGCCGGCGACCAGGCCCATGAGCAGGATGGTGAAGATCGACACGCCGATGCCGCGCTCCAGGCCGCTGACGATCAGGCCGCGCGCGCCGAAGCTCTCGAGGTCGAGGTAGAAGATCTCGGCGGGCTCGAGCAGCCCGAGCCCGAGACCGAGGACGACGGCCGCCGCGACGCCGAACAGCAGGCCCTCGAGCAGATGGCGCTTCTTCAGGAGCAGCGCGATCACCAGGGCCGGGACCAGCAGCATCGGCAGCCCCCGGGCGGCGCCCCGCGCAACGGCGCCACCCGTTTCGGAGCCCTGCGAAGAGCTGCCGGTCGTCGCGTAGGCCGCGTCCAGGCTGCCCGCCGCGGCGCCACTCCGAGAGCCGCCACCCGCTTCGGCGCCGCCGAGCGCGGAGTAAAGGATCAGCGCGACCGCTGCCGCCGGTAGCGCGTACTTGAGCCGCGACCGCACGACGTCGCCGATCTGGGCGCCCTGGGTCGAGGCCGAGGCGATGGTGGTGTCGGAGACCGGGGAGATGTTGTCGCCGAAGGTCGCGCCGCCGAGGATCGCGGCCATCAAGATCACCGGGTCGGTCCCGAGGGCGCCGCCCGCCGGGTAGAGGAGCGGCGCGCACAGGATGATCGTCCCGAGGCTGGTGCCGGTCGAGGTCGACACCAGGCAGCAGATCAGGAACGCCGCGGCGGCGTAGCCGCCGCCCGAGACGCCCGCCTCCGCGGCGAGCCAGACGAGCGCGTCGACGAAGCCGCTGGCGTTCATCAGCGTGCCCAGGGCCCCCGCCAGGAGCCAGGCGAGGATCATCAGCAGCACGATCCTCTGGCTCATGCCGGCGACGATGGTCTCGGCGTAGCGATGGCGGTCGCGGGCGAGGGCGAGCCCGAGCGTCAGGGCGGCCACCAGAATCGGCCAGAAGCCGCGCTCGTCGGGAGCGCCCGAGAGTCCGAGCCAGATGACGCCGGCGAAGAACAAACCGAAGGGGAGCAGGGCGCCGGCGAGGCCGCCGTGGAAGGCGAGCCGGTCGGGCTGCGCGCTGTCGGGCATGAGCGTCTTATTGTAGAGAACGAGCGGCCGACTTGCCGATACAGTAGGTCCGACTGGAGGCGCCGATGGCGAGCAGCGACGACACCTTCACCCTTTACGACCTGCGGGTCGAGGTCGTGGCCACCGATCGGCCGATGGTCTGCAACCACCGGGCGGGCGACTATTTCGAGCTCTCGGGCGAGAACCTGTCGCTGCCGGCGGGGCAGAGCTTCCCGATCTACCCGCTGGCGGCGCTGCTGCCGCTTTTGCCGGCCAAGCAGCGCGAGACGGCGGCCAACGACTGGATGACGACCGACGCGGACATCGCCTGCCCCGATCCTCATTGCGGCGGCCGGTTCCGGATCATCCGGACCGGCAAGCGGACGTTCCGGCACGGCGAGGTGACCGCGGTGCCGCTGCCCGGAGGCGGCGTCGAGGAGGCGAGCGGTTGAGCGCGGCGCGCCGGTGACCGCCGAGCGCATCGAGCTCGCGCCGGGCTACTCGGTCGCGCGGGTGATCAACGGCTGCTGGCAGCTCTCGGCCGGCCATCGGGGCTCGCCGCCCGAGGCCGGCCGGGTCGTCGAGGCCTGGCGCCGGCTGGCCGAGGCCGGCTTCACCACCTTCGACTGCGCGGACATCTACACCGGGGTCGAGGAGCTGCTGGGACGATTCCTACGAGCCTGGCGCGCGGGCGGTGGCGATCCCGAAGCGATCCAGGTCCATACCAAGTACGTGCCCGACCTCGAGCAGCTGGGCGCACTCGACCGCGAGCGGGTCGAGGCGATCGTCGACCGCTCGCTCCGGCGTCTCGGCGTCGAAAGGCTCGACCTCGTGCAGCTCGCCTGGTGGGACTACGCGATTCCGGGCTACGTCGAGACCGCGGCCTGGCTCGACGAGCTGCGCCGCGCGGGCAAGATCCGCCGTCTCGGCGCCACGAACTTCGACGCAGCGCGCCTCGGCGAGATTCTCGACGCCGGCATCCCGCTCGTCGTCCATCAGGTCCAGTACTCGCTGCTCGACCGGCGCCCGGAGCACGGCATGGCCGAGCTCTGCCGCGAGCGCGGGGTGGCTCTGCTGGCCTACGGCTCTCTCGCCGGCGGCTTCCTGGCGTCACGCTGGCTGGGGGTCCCGCCCCCGGCGCGGCCGGAGAACCGCTCGCTGGTCAAGTACCGGCTGATCGTCGAGGAGTTCGGCGGCTGGCCGCTCTACCAGGAGCTGCTCGCCGCGCTCGACGCCGTTGCCCGGCGCCACCAGGTGAGCCCGAGCGCGGTGGCGGCGCGCTGGGTGCTCGACCGCCCCGGCGTCGGCGGCATCATCGTCGGCGCCCGGCACGCCGGCCATCTCGAGGAGAACGCCCGCCTCGCCGGCATCCGGCTGACCGACGCCGACCGCGCGGCCCTGGAGGCGGTCCTCGCGCGCAGCGCCGGACCTGGCGGCGACACCTTCGCCCTCGAGCGCGACCCGGACGGCCCGCACGCCGCGATCATGTGGAAGAACCTCAACCGGAGCCAGGGCGAATAGACTCGGGGCTCGCCATGAGACGCTTCGCCCTCACGCCAAGCTCGAGCGCGGCTGCCGGGATCGCCCTGGCGGCGGCCGCCCTGCTGGGCTGCGCAGCCGACGAGCCGCCGCCGCCGATCCCGGTCGTCGATCACGCGCTCGTCGAGGACTACCTCGAGACCTACTTCCGGACCTTCCCGACCCGGGCGACCGCCGCCGGGCGGCACGAGTACGACGACGAGCTCGAGGACATGGGGCCCGAGGCCCGGCTGGCCTGGATCCGCTACAACCGGCAGACCCTCGACCGGATCCAGCCGGCCCTTTTCTTCGGCCGGCTGGAGCCCGATCTGGCCCTCGATCTGGAGCTGCTCGAGCGCCAGGCGCAGCGCCAGCTGATGGACTACGAGGCCCAGAAGGTCCCCCGGCGCAACCCGCTCTACTGGACCGGCATCCTGAGCAACGCCACCGTCTTCCTGCTGGTTCGCGACGATCTGCCGCTCGCCGAGCGGCTGGAGCGTGCCGCCGCGCGCGCCGCCCTGATCCCCAGGCTCGCCGAGCAGGCGGCGCAGGCGCTGGTCGAGGGCGTCGAGTTCATGGCGCCGGAGCACTGCGAGCTGGCGGTCGCTCAGGCGCGCTCGACGGCCGGGTTCTACCGCGAGGGGTTCGCCGAGCCGGCGGGCGACCAGGAGACGCTGCGCGCGCAGCTGATGACGGCGGGAGCGGACGCGGCGGCGGCGCTCGAGATTCTGGTCGAGATCCTCGAGCCGCTGTGCGATCTGGCCGAGGGCACCTACCGGCTCGGACCCCACTACGAGTCCCGGTTTCGCATCGTCACCGGCATCGATGATCCGGTGGAGCTGGTGCTCGACCGCGCCGAGGCCGCGCTGATCCTGAAGCGGCGCGAGGTCGCCGCCTACGGCCGGAGCGTCTGGGCGGAGATCTTCCCGGGCGAGCCGCCACCCGGCGACGACCTCGAGCTGATTCGCCGGCTGTTCGATCGCATCGGCGCGGACGGCGCGGAGTCGGTCGAGGAGTACGTCGCCGACTTCAGGGCCCTGATCGATCGCTCGGTCGAGTTCGTGCGCGAGCGCGACCTGGTCACGCTGCCCGAGCCGCTGACGCTGATCACCGACCGGTCGCCGCCGTACTTCGCCGGCGCCAGCGTCGGTGGCGTCTATCCGGCCGGACCGTACGCGCGCGCCGACGCCAAGACCCTGCTGTTCGTGCCGACGCCGCCGGCGGACGCCGACGCCGAGGCCCGGCGCGCCTTCTTCCGCGATTTCAATCACCACTTCAACGTCATGATCGTGCCGCACGAGGTCATCCCCGGCCACTACCTGCAGCTCAAGTACGCGGCCGCGCACCCGCACAAGGTGCGCGCGATCTTCGGCGACGGCGTCTACATCGAGGGCTGGGGCACCTTCTGCGAGCGGCTGATGCTCGACCAGGGCTGGGGCGAGCCGCTCTCCCGCCTCGCCCACCTCAAGAAGCAGCTCGAGAACATCGCCCGCGCGATCGTC
>JBFGLX010000255.1:0-5375 GCA_041575955.1 Thermoanaerobaculia bacterium | reverse complement strand
GGAGGTCGAGACCCTGATCGGCATCGACGCCGGCAAGGCGGAGGCGATCGTCGCGCTGATGTCGGACGACTGCAACGAACGCCTGTGCGAGCTCGCGTTCGAGAAGTTCGGCACCCGCAACGTCATCGTGCGCTCGGACGACCGCTCCCGGTGGCCGCGCTACAGCGAGCTCGGCGCCACGATCATCGATCCGGCAACCGCCCTGGTCAGCCTGCTCGACCACTTCGTGCGCTCGCCCGCGGCCACCGAGCTGCTGCTGGGCATGGGGCGGGATCAGGAGGTGGAGGAGATCCGGGTCTCGAATCCCGCTCTCGACCGGGTGGCCCTGCGCGACGTCAAGCTGCCGCTCGACACGCTGGTGCTGTCGGTCAACCGCAACGGCGCCAGCCTGATCTCGCACGGCTACACCGAGCTCCACGTCGGCGACCGCGTCACCCTGGTCGGCTCCCAGTCCAGCCTCGAAGAGGTGGCGCTCAAGTTCGCGGACTGAGGGCCGTCAGAAGATCGGGACTCGGGCACCGGCCGGGGGGGAGGGCGAGAGGGGCGACCCCATCGGATATCGTGCATCGCGCATGCGCGAACGGTGGGGGAGCCGACTGGGATTCGTCCTGGCGACGGCCGGTTTTTCGGTCGGGCTGGGCAACATCTGGCGCTTTCCCTATCTGGTGGGCGAGAGCGGCGGTGGCGCCTTCCTGGTCGTCTACCTGACGTTCGCGATCCTGATCGGCGTCCCGCTGATGACCGCCGAGATCAGCCTCGGCCGCAAGAGCGGGCTGACGCCGATCGCCGGTATGGAGCGCCTCACCGGCTCGAAGCGCAGTCCCTGGAACCTGATCGGCTGGCTCGGGATCGTCGCGGCGGTGCTGATCACCTCCTACTACGTCATGCTGATCGCCTGGCTTCTGGCCTACCTGGGAATGACCGTCGCCGGCGCCGACATGGGCTCGACGCCGGAGGAGACGCGCCGGTTCTACGAGGAGTTCATCGCCGCTCCGGGACCGGTGATCGCCTGCGCGGCGGCGGTGATCGTGTTCATGGCGCTGGTGGTCCGGCGCGGCGTGGCGCGGGGGATCGAGCGGATGGCCAAGCTCCTGATGCCGCTCCTGGTGGTGCTCCTGGTCGGCCTGGCGGTCAGGGGACTCAGCTACCCCGGCGCCGGCGCGGGCCTCGTCTGGTACCTCAAGCCCGAGCTCTCGGAGCTCACCGGCTCTTCGGTCCTGGCGGCGCTCGGCCAGGCGTTCTACTCGATCGGCATCGGCATGGCGGTCGCCTTCGGTCTCGGCAGCTACCTGCCGGAGAAGAGCGACGTGCCCGGCAACGCGGCGATCGTCGTCGCGGCCGACACCGGCATCGCCTTGGTCGCCGGCCTGATCGTCTTCCCGGCGCTGTTCGCCTTCGGCATGCACCCCGACCAGGGACCGGGCCTACTGTTCATCACCATGACCGCGCTCTTCGCGCAGATGCCGGGCGGCGCGGTCTTCGGCGCCGCGTTCTTCTTCCTGCTGCTGGTGGCCGGCCTCACCTCGCAGCTGGCGATGTTCGAGGTGCTGGTCGCCTCGGCGGTCGATTCGTTCGGCATCGAGCGCCGGCGGGCGGTGGTGCTCGGGGCCGTCGTCGCCTTCCTGCTGTGCGTGCCGGTGATCCTCTCCCAGGGGCCGTGGTCGGACGTGCGGATCCTGGGCATGGACCTGTTCGACGTCGCCAACCGGGTGTCGGGCGACTACCTGCTGGCGATCGGCGGCCTGCTGATCTCGCTCTACGTCGTCTGGGTCTGGAAGTGGCCGGCGTTCCGCGACGAGACCAACGCCGGCAGCGGCCGGGTCAAGGTCGGCGCGAGCTGGGGGCCGTTCGTGCGGTTCTTGATTCCGATCGCGGTGGCGCTGGTGCTGCTGGGCGGGCTCGGGCTGATCGGGTAGGTGGATCGGGGGGAGAGGGACGCCCCCGCCCGGTGCTTGCATGGCGAGTAGAGCGGGTAGAGTCTGGTCTCAGTGAAGATCGTCGTCGACGGCGAGCCGGTCGAGGTCCGGGCGGGCGAGACGCTCCTCGTGGCGCTGCTGCGGGCGGGGCGCCATCCCACCGGCGGAGGCTGTCTGTGCCTGGGCGGCGACTGCCCGCACTGCCTGGTGAGCGTCGACGGAATCGCCTACGTGCGCTCGTGCCAGGTGACGACCCGTGCGGGGATGAAGGTCGAGCGGCAGCATCTGGACGGTGCGGTGCCGCCGCTGCCGCCCGCGGCGGGCGGGCCGTCGAGGAACGCGGTGCCGGCGCGCCACGTCCACTGCGACGTGGCGGTGATCGGTCAGGGCGAGGCCGGCCGGCGGGCGGCCGCCGAGGCGCGGGGCGCCGGCAAGGAAGTGGTGACCCTCGACGCCGCCGAAGGCCAGGAAGCGGTCGGGATCTACTCCGGGCCGCTGGTGGTGGCGCGCACCGCCGAGGGCACGCTCCAGGTGCACGTCCGCGAGGAGGTGATCGTGGCGACCGGCGCGGCCGAGATCCACCCGGTGGCGCCGGGAAGCGAGCTCCAGGGGCTGGTCACGGCCCGGGCGGCGGAGGCTCTCGCGGCGGCGGGGATCGATCTCGGCCGGGTGGTCGCGATCGGCGAGGCGCCGGCGGGCGTCGACGCGGTCCCGGTCGAGGGCGAGATCGTGCGCTTCGAGGGCGAGGGGCGGGTGCGGGCGGTGGTCGTCCGCGACGCCGGCGGCTCGGAGCGGCGCCACGAGTGCGACACGGTCTCCCTCGGCCTCGGCCTCCACCCGCGAGACGCCCTGGCCCGCATGGCCCACCACCCCCCTCCACCCGTCAAAAGCTCACCGCCCTCTCCGACGGAGGGGTTGCAAGGGGAGGCCTCTCCCTTTGCTCCGGAGCCGGGGTTGCAGGGGGAGGGCTCTCCCTTTGCTCCGGAGCCGGGGTTGCAAGGGGAGGGCTCTCCCCTTGCTCCGAAGCCCTCTCCCCTTGCTCCGAAGCTCGTCGGCGACGCCGCCCGCGAGCCGGACCTCCCGCCCTGCCCGCGCGCGGGCGTCGTCTGCCCGTGCAGCGGCGTCCGGGTGGCGGACCTCGAGTCGGTCTGGGAGCGCGGCTTCCGCGAGCTCGAGCTGGTCAAGCGGGCGACGCTGGCCGGCACCGGCACCTGCCAGGGTTCGGTCTGCGTCCCCCACGTCCGGAGCTTTCTGCGCGAGCGCGGCGGCGAGCTGCAGCCGGCGTTCACCGCGCGGCCGGTGACCCGGCAGCTGACCCTGGGCGAGATCGCGTCGGGAGCCTGCCATCCGCCGACGGCGCGCACGCCGCTTCACGACGAGCACCTCGAGCTGGGCGCCCGGATGGAGCGCTCGGGCGGCTGGTGGCGGCCCTGGTCGTACGGCGATTCGACGGCGGAGCAGCGAGCGGTGCGCGACGGCGTCTCGATCGGCGACGTGTCGACGCTGGGCAAGTTCGAGGTCTCGGGACCGGACGCGACCGAGCTCCTCGACCGCCTCTATCCGACCCGGGTCTCGACGCTCAAGATGGGCCGCTCGCGCTACGCCCTGCTGCTCGACGAGCGCGGCTACGTGCTCGACGACGGCCTGATCTGCCGCGACTCCGAGACCCGCTACACGCTGACCCTGACCAGCGCCGGCTCGACCTTCGGCGAGCTCTGGCTGCGCGACTGGGCCGATGCGGGTGGCTACGACGTGCGGCTGATGAACCGGACGACGTCGCTCGCGGCGATCAACGTCACCGGACCGCGGGCGCCCGAGCTCCTGGCCGCCGCGGGCGTCGCCGGGCTGCCCGGGTTCGCCCGTCACGGTCGCGGCACGGTCGCCGGCATCGACTGCCGGATCTACCGCCTGAGCTTCACCGGCGAGCTGTCGTACGAGCTGCACCATGCCGCCGCGGACGCGGTCGCCCTCTGGCGGCGGCTACTGGAGATCGGCGCCCCCTACGGCGTCCGGCCGCACGGCCTCGAGGCGCTGCTCAACCTGCGGTTGGAGAAGGGACACCTCGTCGTCGGACAGGACACGGATTACGACTCGACGCCGCGCCGGCTTCACCACGAGTGGGCCGTCAAGCTCGGCAAGGACGACTTCGTCGGCCGTCAGGCGCTCCTGCGCACCAACCGGCTGGAGCTGGATCGCCGGTTGGTGGGCTTGGAGATGCGGCCACCGGCGCCGATCGAGGGGGCGGTCGTCCGGCTGGGCGATCGCTGGGTCGGCAACGTCACCTCGAGCGCCGTCTCGCCCGTCCTGGACAGGGCGGTGATGCTCGCCTGGCTCCACCTGGTCGACGGCGAGCTGCCGGAGGCCGTCAGCGTCGACGGCCGGCCGGCGCGCCGGGTACCGCTGCCGTTCTACGATCCGGACGGCCAGCGCGCTCGGGCGCGGGTCGAGATCGAGACCGGGCCGTCGGCCGCTCCAAGCTCCGGGGGGTGGAATGCAACGGGCGAGCCGCCGTCCGCGGGCGGCCGCTTCCACCGTCTCGAAGCCACCCGGATCGTGGCCGCGCCCGAGGCGCTCGACGCTGCGGCCTGGCCGCCGGACGCCGTCGCCCTGCGCATCGCCCCCGACGAGGTCCTGGTGACCGGCGAAGTGGCGGCGGGCGCGGTCGCCGATCCGCACGCCATCGTCGAGCGGGAGACCGGGTTCTCGGGCGCCTGGTTGACCGCGGAAGAGGCGGCCGACGCCCTCGCGCGCGCCTGCGCCTGGGAGCCGCCGTCCGAGCGCCCCGCCTTCGCCCAGGGCGCGGTCGCCGAGGTACCGGTCAAGCTCTGGCTCGAGGACCACCGATCGCTGTGGATCGTACCGACACCGTACGCGCACGATCTGACGGAGCAGTTGTCGTGAGTCTCCATCCTCGATCGAGCGACGATCCCGACCGCCGACCAGGCGCCGGGCGGCGGCGTCCCTCTCCCCCCGCGAGGGAGGGAGAAGGGGGCGATCCGATCCAATGAACGAGCACGTCGAGCGCCGCATCGCCTTCGACTGGCGGCCGCCCAAGTCGAGCTACGACGTGGTGATCGTCGGGGGCGGCGGCCACGGGCTGGCGACGGCGTACTACCTGGCGACGCGCCACGGGATCACCGACGTCGCGGTGCTCGAGCGCTCCTACATCGGCAGCGGCAACTCGGGCCGCAACACCACCGTCATCCGGGCCAACTACGGCATCCCCGAGGCGGTGCGCTTCTACCAGCACTCGATCGAGCTCTACCAGACCCTCGAGGACGAGACCGGGCGCGACCTGCTGCACATGCAGAAGGGGCTCCTCTGGATCGCGCACAGCGAGAAGGGGGTACGGGCGGAGAAGGCGCGCGCCGCGATCAACACGGCGTTCGGGGCGCGGACGGAGTTCGTGACCCCCGAGGAGGTCAAGAGGATCTGCCCCGAGGTCGATCTCTCGGGCGG
>JBFGLX010000254.1:0-5443 GCA_041575955.1 Thermoanaerobaculia bacterium | reverse complement strand
CTGATGAAGCACATCTCGGCGCAGCTCTACGTCTACCTGCAGAGCGTTCAGGCGTACATCTCGCCGCCGATCGCCGCGGTGTTCCTGGTCGGGATCTCCTGGAAACGGGTCAACGCGCGCGGCGCCATGGCCTCGCTGATCACCGGATTCATCGTCGGCATGGGCCGGCTGGCGGCCGAGATCTACAAAGAGTCGCTTGGCGGCTGGCTGCACGCCTTCGCCGACGTCAACTTCTTGCATTTCGCGGTCCTGCTGTTCGCGCTCTGCACGGGCGTGCTGGTGGTGGTCAGCTTGCTGACGCCGGAGCCGGCGCGCGAGAAGCTGGCCGGGCTGACCTTCGCCACCGCGTCCGAGACCACCGCGGAGACGCCCGACTTGGCGCCGTCGGACCCCGTCTGGCGACGCAAGGACCTCTGGTTCTCCCTGCTGGTCGTCGCCTGCGTGACCCTGGTCTGGCTCTACTTCACCGGCTGAGCGGCCGCCAGCCGCTCAGCGGACGGCCCTCGGAGCGCCTGGCTAGCGCTGGATCGAATCCAGATGGTCGACCAGCTTCGCGGACACCAGGAGCGCGGCGCCGTCATTGCCGAGCGCGTGCCGGAAGTGCCTCTGCCAGCACGGCATGGTCTCGGCACCGCTCGCCGCCCGGTGGTGGCTGTCTTCGCACGGGGCCTCGAGCACGTACGTCCAATGCCGCCTCGGCACACCCGCCTGGCGCAGGCTGTCCAGCGCCGGCGGCGGGACCTCGAGCGCTCTCGCCGCCGGTCCGTTGCCGGCGCCGTCGCCGCCGTGGCATGAGGCGCACAGCTCTCGATAGAGCTCCGCGCCGCTCGCATGCAGGAGGCGCGCCGGCTGGATGCGGATCTCCAGGGGCGGAGCCGCCTTCGCGCCCGCGGCCTCGGCCGCGGCTGTAACCCCGCCCGGGGCCGCCGTCCAGCTCACTGCCGCGATCATCAAACCGGTGAAACAGATTGCCAAGCGCTCCTTCGCGTGCGTCATACCGCCCCCTTCGCTCATACCCGAACGGCGACGGTGCGCCGCCGCTCGTAGCTTTCTCAAGTACGCGATACCAGAGAGAGACCAGGGCTCACAACGTCACTCCGGGTAGTCGGCGACCCCGTCCGTCGAGGCGGAGGGGCCCACGACCGTTAGCGCACGAGCCCGCCCGCTCGTCGCGGGAGCCGACAGCCCGTCGGTCTCCGCGTCAGGCGCCGATCAGCTCGTCGTTCACGTACGCGAGGATCGTGCGCACCGACAGGAAGCCGACCAGCGCCCCGTCGGAGACCACCGGCAGGTGCCGGAAGCCGCGGCTGACCATGCAGTGCACGGCGAACGCCGGCGGATCCTCCGGCCCCAGACAGGTGAGACCGGAGCTCATCACTTCGGCAACCGGCGTCGTGGCCGGATCGAGTCCGGCCCGCAGCACCCGGGTGAGCAGATGGCGCTCGTTGAAGAGCCCGATCGGCTCGCCGTGGCGCTCCACGAACACGCAGCCGTGGCGCTTCTGCCGCATGCGCGCGACCGCCTCGGCGACCGGGGTGTCGGGCGCCACCACGATCGGCGACGACAGCTTCAGGTCGCCGATGCGGTCGCCCAGCAGGCGGCCGCTGAAGCCGCGCTGCGCCTCGGGGAGATCGAGCCCCGCCAGGTCGGCGCCGCAGCTCGCGCAGGCGTCGACCCCCTGGATGTTCTCGGCGTCGCAGAACGGGCAGCGCATGGCCGGCTCAGGCTCCCCCCGCGGTCGACATCTTCTGGTCCAGCCTCGGCGGCAGGTTGAGCAGCGTCTCCGGGAAGTATTCGGCGATCAGCCGGAGGACGTCGCGGCCGCCGATGAGACCCGCCTCCTCGCCCTCGCTGCCGAGCACCGGCAGGTGGCGGATACCCTTCTCGGCCATCGTCCGAATCGCGTCGATGAGCCTGTCGTCGCCCGAGAGGGTGACCAGATCCCGGGTCATGAGCTGCTCGATCGGCGTCTCGAGGTCGCCTTCGAGCGCGGTGCGGTAGAGGACGTCCCGCTCGGTGAAGATGCCGAGCAGCTTGACGCCGTCGCACACCAGCACCGCGACCCCGTGCTCCTCGTCCAGCCGCCGGTAGACCTCCCCGAGCGTCGTCGAGGGCTCCACCCGGCAGACCCGGCGGCGGGGCAGATCGCCGATGCGCACGCCGGCCAGGACCCGGTCGAACTCGCTGCTCATCGATCCAGGTTAGCACGGCGGCCCGCGGCCCGAGCGCGCTACCGGTAGTTGCCGAACTCGAGCTCGAGGCCGAAATCCTCGGCTTTCAGGAGCTCGATCACCTCCTGCAAGGTGTTGCGCGACGGCGAGCTGACCCGCACCTGGTCGCCCTGGATGGCGGCCTGCACCTTCTTGAGCTTCCGGTCCTTGATGAACTTGACGATGGCTTTCGCCGCCTCGGTCGAGATTCCCTGGCGCAGCTCGATGACCTTGCGCACAGAGCCGGTGCCGGTGCCGATGAGCGGACCGAACTCGAGGTTCTTGATCGGCACCTGGCGCCGGATCAGCTTTCCCCGCAGCACTTCGATAGCCGCCTCGAGCTTGTACTCGTCGGGCGCCGCCACGACCACCTGGCTCTCCTTGCGATCGAGGGCGAGCTCGATCTTCAGCCCCCGGAAGTCGTATCGCTGCGCGACCTCCTTGCGCGCCTGGTTCACCGCGTTGTCCACCTCCTGGAGGTCGCAACCGGAGGTGATGTCGAAAGACTCCATGGCCGCCATCAGGACGTGCATCGTAGCGCAAACCCCGCCGCGAAAGCATCCGGAGCTTGCATCCGGCGGCCGGTCGCGCCATGCTCTGGGCATGGCTACCGTCCGGAACAAGACCAACCGACCGCTACGAGTCCACGTCAGGTCCAACAAGGTCCTCCATCTGGGGCCGCGCAAAGAGGGCAAGGTCAGCGATCACGACCTCGACCAGAGAGGGGTCAAGCGGCTGGTCGAGGCCGGAGATCTGGAGATCGTGGACGACGGC
The DNA here is from genome assembly GCA_041575955.1 of Thermoanaerobaculia bacterium. Classification (GTDB taxonomy): domain Bacteria; phylum Acidobacteriota; class Thermoanaerobaculia; order Multivoradales; family JAHEKO01; genus JAHEKO01. The sequence goes on along the minus strand of JBFGLX010000254.1, from coordinate 2,459 downwards.
GGCCGGCCCGGCGGCGTCAACCCCGACGGCGCAGGCCCGCACGAAGAGACTCACGGCCACCACCCGGACACCTCGCTCCGCCGCCGCGGCGATCGCTAGCTAGCGAAGCCTGCCGGGGCTCGTGCCAAGAGCGCTTCGGCCGCCAGGCGCCAGAAAAACGGCGGCGGCGGGAACAAGAACGGTGTGCCGACCGCCGCGCGCACGCCACCGTCCGCAGCCGCCCCGAGCCGGCGGCGACGCCCCTGCCTGGTCGCCGCTGCCGTCCAAATCGTTATGCGGCAGCGGTTTAGGTGGAGAACGCCGGTTTCCGACACCGGCCGAGATCGCGTAGACGAATCGCCATCGGCCCATGGCATACGGCTTGCCCTTGAAGGCGCCCGAACGCGGAGCGAGAGCGGTCAACCAACAGAGATGCGATCATGACGACAATCCTTCGGTCCTCCTTCATTGCGCTGATGCTCGGGCTGGTTCCCTGCCTGGGCCTCGTCGCAGCGGCCCGTGCGGCCGAACGGCCCGCCGACGATCGCGAGACCTACATCGTGCAGGCTCGCAACGCGCGGGTCGCGAGCATTGCGGTGAAGGAAGCTGGCGGCGAGGTGCTCAAGGAGCTCGACGTCATCCGAGCCGTCGGCGCCCGCCTCGGCCCCGACCAGATGAAGCGGCTGGCCGAAAATCCCGACGTCCGCAGCATCTGGAAGAACCGGAAGGTCGACACGGACTCCGACAGCGACTCCGACGACGATTCCGACAGCGATTCGGACAGCGATTCGGACAGCGATTCGGACAAGGACTCCGACAGCGACTCCGACGACGATTCCGACAGCGACTCCGACAGCGACTCCGACAGCGACTCCGACAGCGATTCCGACAGCGATTCCGACAGCGATTCGGACAGCGATTCGGACAAGGATTCCGACAAGGACTCCGACAAGGACTCCGACAGCGATTCCGACAGCGACTCGGACAAGGACTCCGACAAGGACTCCGACGACGACTCCGACCGCGATTCCGACCCCGACGCCGACGAAGATCCCGACGAAGACTCAGAGCCCGACTCGGAGCCCGAGCCCGAGGTCGACGACGACCCCGCCGCGATCGACACGATGTTCCCCACCGTCGTGGGGGCGGACCAGGCGCACCTGAACGGCCTGACCGGCCGAGGGGTCACGGTCGCCGTCGTCGACACCGGCCTCTGGACCGAGGGCGGCGGCGGCAGGTTCCTGCGCAAGAACGCCGACGGCCAGGACCGCATTGTCGCCGCGTTCGACGCCCTGACCGGAGCTCTCGTCGAGCCATCGCTCCTGGGAGATTCCGGCGGTCACGGGACCCACGTCACCAGCCTCATCGCGTCGAGCCGCAAGGCCCGGGACCGGTTCGGCGAGAAGCGCCTCTACAACGGGGTCGCTCCCAACGTCGACCTGGTGATCGTCAAGGCCTTCGACGACAGCGGCGTCTCGAGCTACCTGGAGGTCATCGCCGCGATCGATTTCGTGGTGCGCAGCCAGAGTCTCTACGGCATTCGCGTGCTCAATCTCTCCTTCAGCGCCGAGCCGATCTCCCACTACTGGGACGACCCGATCAATCAGGCGGTCATGGCCGCCTGGCAGGCCGGCATCGCCGTCGTCGCCTCGGCGGGCAATCGCGGTCCCGACCCGATGACCATCGGAGTTCCCGGCAACGTCCCGTACGTGATCACCGTCGGGGCGATGTCGGACAAGCTGACGGCGACGGATGGCGGCGACGACGACCTGGCCACCTTCTCCTCGACCGGACCCACCCTCGAGGGCTTCGTCAAGCCGGAGATCCTGGCGCCCGGCGGCCACATGCTCGGGCTGATGGATCCAACCGCCTACATGTCGCAGCGCCACCCCGAGTACCACGACAGCGACTCGTACTTCTTCATGTCGGGAACCTCGCAGGCGGCGGCGGTGACCACCGGCATCGCGGCCTTGATGCTGGAAGCGGACCCCACCCTCACGCCCGACGACCTGAAGTGCCGCCTGATGGCTACCGCCCGGCCGGCGATCGACTCTGCCGGCCAGCTCGCCTACAGCATCTTCCAGCAGGGCGCCGGCCTGGTGGACGCGAGCCAGGCCATCCACTCGAGCGCCGCCGGCTGTGCCAACCGCGGCCTCGACGTCGGCGCCGACCTTGCGGGCAAGCTCCACTTCCGCGGCCGCGCCAACATGGACGAGAGCGGCGATTTCATCGTCGAGGGCCTGAACGGATACGAGTGGGCCGCGAATCGGACCGGCAACGACGGCTTCATCTGGAACGACGGCTTCATCTGGAGCGACGCGTTCATCTGGACCGACGCTTTCGTCTGGAGCGATGCCTTCGTCTGGAACGACGCCTTCGTCTGGAGCGACGCCTTCGTCTGGAACGACACCTTCATCTGGACCGACGGCCTGACCGCCGGCGCTCAGCTGGACGCGTCGATCTCGATCAACCAGTGGGTG
>JBFGLX010000253.1:0-5444 GCA_041575955.1 Thermoanaerobaculia bacterium | reverse complement strand
GAGCCGTGATGGCTGCTCCACCACTCCCGGAGCGCTTCGCTCTCGGCGATCCGCTCCTGCACGATGCGGTCGGCCTCGACCAGGGTCTCGACCAGGTTCGGAAAGGCGGCGTAGAACACCAGGTCGTCGGGCGCCAGCTCGAGCAGCCGGCTCGAGTAGCGCAGGTCGGGCCTGGGCAGCTCGCGCTCGAGCGCCTGGCGCAGCTCGGTGACCTCGCGCAGGAGCTCCAGATAGCGATCCACGCCCTGGCTCCAGGCGAGCTCGTCGTGCATCGCGGCCTCGCCCTGGAACCCCCGGAAGCTGGCGTAGGTGGCCGCTCCCTGGCCGGCCGAGAGGGTCCTCTCGGCGCCGGCGTAGTCGACCTCGACCTCGCCCTCGATCACCGCCACGCGCGAGCCGCGGGTGCCGTGGCTGACCGCGAAGATCGTCCCCTTGACGGTCACCAGGCAGTCGTCGGTCGAGACGAACAGGCGGCGCTCGCCCTGGGGGGCGGCTTCGACGATGACGCTGCCGCGGTCGACGCGCACGGTGGTGCCGCGGCGGGCCGATTCGACCGCCAACTCGGAGCGGCCCTTGACCTCGACCAGCGAACCGTCGGCCAGGCTCAGGATGGAGCTCTCGCCCGGCGCCGTCAGGACCGCCTCGCCGACCGCGATCTGGTCGCCCGGCTCGAGGCGCCGGAGGTCGCCGGCGCGGTAGACGCCCGCGCCGGCGGACTCGATCACCGCGCCGTAGGGGAGCGCCGGGCCGGCGTTCCAGACGAAGTAGCCGCTGCCCAGGGCCGCCACCGCCAGCGCCGCCGCCGCCAGCCACCGGCCGACGCCGGGGACGCGCGCGCCGGCGCGGCTGCCGGCCGCGGTCGAGCGCTCGGCGCCCCGCCCGTCGCGGGCGGCTTTCAGCGCTCGCCGGCAGGGCACGCAGTGGCGGGTGTGCTCTTCGAGCAGCAGGGCGCGCGACGGCGCCAGGCCACCGGCGAGGAACGCCGGGATCAGGCTCTGGTAGTCGTCGCAGCCGCGGATGGTGCCGACCTCGGCCGCGGCGGTGGCGGCGTCGGACTGGCGATTCGCGAGGCGCCGCCAGACGCGGGCGGCGATCTCGCCGGCCTCGTCGTCGGAGAGCCGCGACTCGCGAATCTGGTCGATGGCCTTCCGGGTTCTCTTTTCCAGCTCACGCTTGTGCGTCATGACGCGTCACCTCTAACTAGATCCAGCAGCTCGGGCTGCAGGCGCTTGCGGGCGCGGTGCAGAATCACCGCCACCCGGGTCTGGCTCAGGCCGAGGGCCCTGGCGATCTCCTTGTTGGTGAGATCCTCGAAGTATCGCAGGCAGAAGACCTGGGCGTTGCGGTCGGTCAGGGCGAGGAGCGCCTGGCGCAGGCGGCGACGGAACTCCCGGTCGCGATGCCGACGCTCGGGCGACGCTCCGTGCCGGTCGGGCGTGCCCGCGTCGTCGAGCGGGACGGCTCCGGCCGCGGCCCGCGATCTCAACAGATCGATCGCCGCGTTGACCGCCGCCCGCCGGAGATAGGGGCCGGGCGTGCTCGACAGCCCGACGTCGTCCCAGCGGCTGGCGAGCCGCAGGAAGACCGTCTGGAGCGCGTCTTCGGCGTCCTGGCGGCTGCCGGTCACCCGGTAGGCCGCGGCCAGGACCTGGCGCGAGTGCTTCTGAAAAAGCTCCGCCAGCGCGTCGCCGGACGGGTCGGCCGTTGTCTCTTCCTGTGCCATGGGCTCTTGCCGCATTGTCTCCCTCGCCAGGATGTACGGCGGCTGCTCCCGATTATTACGCCGGGTTCCGATTCAGGGACAGGCACGATTGTTCGGCAGATCGGTGCCCGTCCCTGAAATGAGCTTTGTGCGGAGGCGGCGGATGTCGGCGGGGGTGGTGCGGCAGCAGCCGCCGATCAGGCGGGCGCCGAGCTCGAGCCACTCGGGGGCGGCGGCGGCGAGGTCGCACCGGTCGTGCGCGCCGATCCAGCGGCGGCCGGCCGCGTCCCAGGTCTCGCCGGAGTTCGGGTAGACCACCAGCGGCTTGCCGGTCTCGGCGCCGGCGCGGCCGAGCAGCGACGAGATGTGGCGCGGCGCGGTGCAGTTGACGCCGATGGCGAGGATGCCCGCGACCGGCTCGAGCTCGCGGACGGCCGCGGCGAGCTCCGTGCCGTCGCTCAGCCGCTCGCCGTCGCGGCAGCTGAAGCTGAGCCAGGCGCCGACGCCGGGGGTCTCGTCGAGCAGCCGCGCCAGGGCCCGGGCCTCGGCGATCGAGGGAACCGTCTCGCAGGCGAGCAGGTCGGCGCCCGCGCCGGCCAGGAGCCGCCAACGGCGGCGGTGGAAGGCGTAGAGCTCGCCTTCGCTCAGCCCGTAGTCGCCGGTGAACTCGGAGCCGTCGGCGAGATAGGCGCCGTACGGACCGATCCCGGCCGCGACCAGGGGGCGCCTCCGGTCGCCGCGGGACCCGCGGCTCCAGAACGTCTCGCGCGCCGAGAGCGCCAGGTCGACCGAGCGCAGGAGCGCGGCCTCGGCCTCGGCCGCCTGGAGCCCCCGCCGCGCGAAGCCCTCGAGGGTGGCCTGATAGCTCGCCGAGACGATGCAGTCGGCGCCGGCTTCGAGGTAGTCGAGGTGGAGCCGCTCGATGGCATCCGGAGCGTCGATCAGCAGCGCCGCCGACCAGAGGGCTTCGTCCAGGACCACGCCGCGCGCCTCGAGCTCGGTGGCGAAGCCGCCGTCGAGGACGACGACCGGCTGGCGCTCCAAGAGCTCCGCGATCGGGTTGTCGGTCTCGCTCACGGCGAGCTCATCATAGCGGCGAGCCGAACGGGATCGTCGCGGTCCGAGGCGTCGGGCGGCTCAGCTCGTCGGCCGCGAGATGTCGTGCTTGGCCAGGCGGTACTGCATCGTGCGATAGGTCAGGCCGACGAGCGGCGCCGCCTTCGCGATCACCCAGCCGCTCCGCTCCATCGCCTCGATCAGCAGGCGCCGCTCCAGCTCGCCCAGGTCGACGCCGTCGTCGGGCAGCCGCAGGCGGTCGCCGGCGGCGGGCGGCGGCTCCCACGCCAGCACCTCCTGCGGCAGGTCGGTCTCCTCGATCGTGTCGTCCTCGGCCAGGATGAGAGCGCGCTCGATCGCCGACGCGAGCTGGCGCACGTTGCCCGGCCAGGGATAGGCGCACAGCCGCCGCAGCGCGGCGTTCGAGATGCGCGGCACCGCCCTGCCCTCCCGCTCGGAGTAGGCGTTGAGGAAATGGTCGACCAGTAGCGGGATGTCGGTCGCCCGGTCGCGCAGCGGCGGGATGACGATCGGGAAGGTGTTCAACCGGTAGAAGAGGTCCTGGCGAAAGTCGCCGTCGGCGACCATGCCCGCCAGGTCGCGGTGGCTGGCCGAGATGATCCGCAGATCGACGCGGATCGGCTCGACCCCGCCCAGGCGCTGCACCACCCGCTCCTGGAGCGCGCGCAGGAGCTTTCCCTGGAGTGCGGGCTCCAGGTCGCCGACCTCGTCGAAGAACAGGTCCGAGCCCGAGGCGAGCTCCAGCAGCCCCTTCTTGCGCGTCGCGGCGCCGGTGAACGCCCCCTTCTCGTAGCCGAACAGCTCGGATTCGAGCAGCGTCTCCGGAATCGAGGCGCAGTTGACCGCGAACAGCGGCCGCGAGGCGCGCGGACTCTGCTGGTGGATCGCCCGCGCCACCAGCTCCTTGCCGGTGCCGCTCTCGCCGTAGATCATCACCGTGGTCGCCGTCGGCGCCACCTTGCGGATCAGCCGCCGCACCTCGTCCATCGAGCCGTGGACGCCGACGATGTTGTCGACCGAGCCGCGGTCGAGCGACTCGAGCCGCAGCAGCCGGTTGTCGCGCAGCAGCCGCGCCCGCTCGCTCGCTCGCTGCATGGTCAGCAGCAGCTCCTCGCGCACCAGGGGACGGGTGACGTAGTGGAAGGCGCCGCTGCGCAGGGCCGCGGCGGCCGCTTCCTCGGCGCCCGACGACGCCATCAGGACCACGACCTGGCCCGGGCGGACGGTCCGCACGCTCTGCACGAACTCCGCCGGCTCGAGCCCCCGGCGATGGAGATCGAAGAGGAGCACGTCGAAGCCGTCGGCCTCGAGCATCTCCAGGCACTGGAGCGGCTCGCCGGCCTCCATGACCTCGTAGCCCGCCCGTCCGAGAGTGCGCGAGAGGCGGCCGGGCTCGCGGATCTCGCCTTCCAGGATCAGGATCGAGGGTCGGGCGCTGGTCGGCTCCATCGGGCGCCGCACCATACACGAAATGGTTCATGGCGTGAACCATTTCGAACATCGCGCATGGATGCGGCCCCGTTCTCGACCGTCTCCTGTCGACGCAAATATCTGATTCAAAGTCACTTGTGCTTCATCTGCCGAACTGGCACCGATGTTGCCCATACGGATCCCCGGTGCCCGGGAATGGGCACCGCTCCGAACCATCCGAAGACCCGCGCGCCGTCTCGCCGCGCGCCGGGCCAAGACCGCGTAGCGAGGCAATCTCGCTCGCCTGGAGAACCTGAGACCGATGAACCGTCACCCTGCCACCCTGCTCATCGCCTCGTTGCTGCTCCTGACCGCCTGGACCCCGGTTCACGCGCAGGTCGAGCAGCTCGAGCCCCTCGGGGCCCTGCCCCTGCCCGACGCCGAAGGCGCCCTCGACGAGTCGAGCGCGCTCTGGTTCGTCGAGCTGCCGAGCGCGCCACTGGCCGACGGCGGCAGCCTGGCCACGACCCAGAAGGACAAGCAGACCTTCCGCGGCAACGCCGCCGCCGCCGGTCTCGCCTTCAAGGAGCGCTTCGCCTTCGACAACCTCTGGAACGGCCTGTCGATCTCGATCGCCCAGCGCGACCTCGCCCGGCTCCACCGGCTGGCGGGCGTCAAGGCGCTCTACCCGGTGGTGACCGTCAGCATCGACGACGTGACCGACCCGGGCCCCGGCACCGAGCTCGCCACGGCGCTGGCCATGACCGGCGCCAACGTCGCCCAGAGCGGCCTCGGCCTCACCGGCGCCGGCGTCCGGGTGGCGATCATGGACACCGGCGTCGACTATCACCACCCGGACCTGGGCGGCGACGGGGTCACCGGCTGCTTCGGACCGGGCTGCCGGGTCGAAGTCGGCTGGGACTTCGTCGGCGACGCCTTCAACGCCGATTCCAGCTCGCCTTCCTACAACCCCGTGCCGGTGCCCGATCCGGACCCGGATGACTGCAACGGCCACGGCACCCACGTCGCCGGCATCACCGGCGCCAGCGGCGCCGTGACCGGCGTCGCCCCCGGCGTCACCTTCGGCGCCTACCGGGTGTTCGGCTGCCAGGGCTCGACCACCGCCGACATCATGATCGCGGCGATGGAGCGGGCGCTGGCCGACGGCATGCACGTGCTCAACATGAGCATCGGCTCGGCCTTCCAGTGGCCGCAGTACCCGACCGCGGCGGCGAGCGATCGCCTGGTCAACAAG
>JBFGLX010000252.1:0-5450 GCA_041575955.1 Thermoanaerobaculia bacterium | reverse complement strand
GGACCCGCCGCGACGTCCGCGCGGGCACGGAGAGCCTGATCGAGTTCGACCCGTCCCTGACCTTCTTCACCGATCCGGCGGGCGACATGATCCCGGTGCGGCTCCGGAACAAGCGACTCATCTTCATCGGCCGTGACGAGTCGGACAGCGATAGCGACTCCGAGCGCGGCAGCGGCGACGACGACGACGACGACGATGACGACGACGACGACGATGACGATGACGACGACGACGACGATGACGACGATGACGACGATGATGATGATGATGACGATGACGATGATGACGATGACGATGATGACGATGACGATGATGACGATGACGATGACGATGATGACGACGACGACGATGATGACGACGATGACGACGACGACAGCTAGCGCCATCGCCTGAGCGGCGTTGGACTGGAAACCGGAAGCCGGCCTCGAGGGGCCGGCTTCCTGCCGTCAGGGCGATTGGCGCCGGCTCAGGACCGCGAGCGCGAAGACCAGGTAGACGAGGACGAGCGCCCCCAGCAAAACGTACGCGGCGTACGGGTCGCCGAGCCGCGGCAACAGGGCGTAGAAGGCGGCGAAGCTCACCAGCTGCATCCCGGCCAGCCAGCGCGAGCGCGCCGCGGGCGGTCCCCGCCGCCCGCCGGCGAGAGGCATCAGCGCCAGGTAGGACCAGTAGTAGCGCGAGGTCACGAACAGCGCGTAGATCGGCACCAGACCGAGGAGCCGGGCATTCCACGAGCGCTGGCGCCAGGCCACGAAGACAAAAGCGCACCCGAGGCCGAAGGCGGCGACGGTGAACGCGCCCTGCTGGCGCTCGCGGTTCTCACGGCGCTCCTGCCGGTTCGCGGCGGGCTCGAAGCTGCCGAGCGGATGGGTGAGCAGGTGCCCGAGCCCGATCCGCCGCTCCCCGAACACGTGGTGCTCGGCGTGGCGGGAGATGCCGGTGGCGAACTCACGCCAACCGTCGATGCCGCGCCCGTTGCCGAGGCTCAGCAGCAGACCGAGAGCGCACCACGCGCCGAATGCCAGGAGATAGCGGGAGGGGCGCTTGGGCAGGCGCCGCGTTCGCCACCAGGTCCGAGCCATCGGCAGCATGCCGGCGACAACGAACAGCACCGGGAAGATGCGGGTCAACACGGCGTACGACATGGCGCCGGCGGCGGCCACCTGCCGCCCTCGCCGGTAGCAGCAGAAGCTGACGGCGACCGCGCAGAACCAGTCGTACTGCAGGAAGCCGCCGACCAGGCGGTTCTCGTTCACCGGGCTGAGGGCGAGCAGCAGCGCGACCAGGGCCGCGATCTGCGCCCCGAAGGTGCGGCCCAGCAGCCAGAAGGTCGCGGCCAGCAGAAGCAGGTCGAGGCTGCAGAGGAGCTTGAGCGCCAGTGGCTTGTCGGCTGGCGCCAGGCGCGCGAGGGTGGCGCCGACGACGGTCCAGAAGGGCGTGGCGTTGTACCCGCGATCGACGAAGATGCCGCGCCAGCCGTTGGGCGAGCGCTGGCCCGAGAGCGCCTCGACGTCGCGCCGGAACGCGGCCCAGCGCTCGACGGTAAAGGCCGCCCGCGGATCGTAGGTCCGCTCGCGCGGATCGAGCGCCTCGACCTCGTAGGTCTCGAGGTCGCGGATGCGGCGGATGTCGCCCCAGTAGCGCTGGCCCTCGCGGTCGGCCTGGAGAGTCGCTTCGTAGAGGTCGTGGTAGCCGAGCTCGGCGAAGTACTTGGCGCCGAGGTAGTAGTGGTAGACGTTCCAGACCCGCACCTTCCAGCTCGACAGGAAGCCGGGCAGGGACTCCGAGACCGACACGGAGAGGGTGAAGAGCGCCACGAGGACGAGGGCTCTCGTGCGCCGCGACCCGCTGCCGTTGGTGCTCGAGGCCGGCCAGATCGCGATCCCCGCCGCGGCCAGCGCCAGGACGCTCCGCGTCGTGCCCGAAGGCTCGATCAGCGCTCCGAGCACGACCAGGCCGGCGCCCAGGGCGATTCGCTGACGGCTCATCAGCGTCTCACGAGGACGGTGGCATCCGCGCCCCTCGCCGCAGCAGGATGCGGCGCAGGGCGAGGAAGCTCGACAGGTTGTGCTGCACGTAGTCGATGCGGATCTCGAAATCGGTCAGGCTGCGCGGGAAGCCGCCAGCCGCCCGGCTCGGATCGGGCAGGTAGAGCGTCGACTCCGGACCGAACTGAAGCCGCAGCTGGAACTCGACGCCCAACCGGGCGGCCTCGAGGATCTCGTCGGCCTCGGCCTGCCGGCCCATCCGGCCGGCCACGAAATAGGCGGCGCACAGCCCTTCGCTGCGGGTGGCCGTGGGCGTCGATCGCGGCGGCTTGTAGTAGCTGCCCAGCCAGTCGGGGAACTCGGGGCTCCGGTTCTGCGCCGCCGCGATCACCCGGGCCAGGCGGAGCGCGTGCTCGCCATAGAGCGGATCGGCGCGCGGGCCCAGGATCGAGGTGAGCTCGTCGAGGGCGTAGAGCAGCCAGTGGTCGTGGCTGAGCTCGCCGTCGCTGAGCTCGCCGTCGCGGACGGCGATCAACCAGCGGGCGCCCCGCTCGGCGGCGTCCAGCCACCGCGGATCGCCGTCGAGGCGGTGGAGCCGGGCGAGCGCGAGCAGGGCTTCGCCGGGGTAATACTCCGAGACCAGGTCGTCGACCCGGCCGGTGTCGAGCTCGAGCTTGTGGACGGCGAACTCGCCGCTCGTTTCCTGGACGCCGGTGATCCAGCGCGCCAGCCGGGCCATGAGCGGCAGCGCGGTCCGGTCGCCGGTGGCTTCGACGTGGCGGGCCAGTGCCAGAATCGCGAGCGCGTTGCCGCCCAGCTTGACGTGGCCGTTTTCGACGACGCAGGCGGCCGGCAGGCCGGCGGCTCGACAGGCGACGATCCGGTGGCGTAGGAAATCGAGGGCGCGCTCGGCGGCCCGGAGCAGCGCGCGATCGCCGGTCTCGTCGGCGAGCTCGAGCATCGAGTAGGCCGAGCCGGCGTGGCGGAGGAGGTTGTAGCTGTCCTTCTCGTCGCCGGTCTTCGGCAGGTAGGCGTAGACGAAGCTGCCGTCCGGGCGGACCGCGCGGCGCAGGTAGTCGCCGGCGGCAACCGCGGCCACGAGCAGAGCGTCCGGGTCGGCAGGTTGCCGCTCCGGGCGGCCCCGGTAGAGCGGGATCGGCTCGCCACCGGCGGTGAAGAAGGCGCGGGTCGTGAAGCGGCGGACGTCGGCCTCGCCGTCCCTCCAGAGGCGGTCGACGTCGTCCGCTCGCTCGGAGCGCAGCGCCCTCAGGTACTTTTCGATATTCGCGGCGCGGAGCTCACCGCCGCTCGTGACCAGCGTGCGCACGACCACCTCGTCCGGCAGGAAGGCGATCCGGGAGCTACGGTCGAGGGCGAGGCCTTCGAGTCCGCGCTCGAGCTCGAGCCGCCCGCGCCTGGAGACGCCCTGCGGCTCGCGGACCCGCTCGACGACGTCGAGCCGGATTCGATCCCAGGGGCGCTCGCCCCGGCGCGCCACCGCCAGCGCCAGGGCGCGCTCGGCGGCCTCGAGCAGGTCGTCGCCCCTGGCGACGATCACGACGCCGGACCCGCGGCCATCGCCGAGAGTGAGAAAGACGATCCGCGGAACCGCGTCCGCGATCCGCGGCGGATCGTCGAAGGTACCCTCCAGAAAGCGGCTCACCAGCCAGCGGGCGACGGCTCGGACCTCCTCGTCCGCCGCCGGCGCGGTCGCCGCGAGGTCGTCGAACCAGACGCCCTCGGGCTGGCGGATCGCCCGCCCGGAGCGCCAGTGGAAGATCGAGAACAGCAGGACCGCGGCGGCCAGTACGGCCGCGGCGGTGGCGGCCATCCTCGCGTCTTCACGCATGCCGCTTGAGAATACCCGACCCTCGATCGTTCGGAGCCGGTCGCGGCGCTGCACGGCCGGCCGCGGGTCTGATACTTTCCGCAGGTGATCGAATCGGACGCTGGCGTCATCGCCGCGCTGGCCGGCACGGCCGCCTTCTACTTCTGGCTCCAGCGCGCGACTCGCTGGAGGGTGTTCGACTACCTGATCCCGCTGATCTGGATCTACGCCACGCCGATGGTGCTGCGCAACGTCGGCGTCCTGCCGCCGAGCTCGGGCGCCTACGACGTGATGCGCCACACCGGCCTGCCGGTCTGCATCGTCCTGCTCCTGATCGGCGTGGACGTGAAGGCCGCGGTGCGGGTGATGGGGCGGGGGGTCGGGGTGATGCTGCTCGGCACCGTTGGCGTCGTGATCGGAGCGCCGATCGGCTACCTGGCGGTCAAGGGCTGGCTCGATGCCGACGCCTGGAAGGGATTCGGCGCTCTCGCCGGCAGCTGGATCGGCGGCACCGGCAACATGATGGCCGTGGCCGCGGGTCTGGAGCTCCCCGACGGCTCGCCGATGCTCGGCCTGGCGGTCCTCGCCGACACCGTGATCTACGTCTTCTGGCTGCCGCTGCTGCTCGGGTCGAAGAGCTTCGCTGACAAGTTCAATCGCTGGGCCCGGGTGGACAAGAACCGGCTGGCGGAGATGGAGCGAGCGGCTCTGGCCGAGCAGGAGGCCGAGAAGAAGCCGGCGCGCTTCCAGGATTTCATCTTCCTCCTCGCCCTGGCGCTGGGCGCCACCTGGCTGGCCGGCTACCTGGCGCCGTTCCTGCCGCAGATGGGCCAGGTGCTCACCACCAGCACCTGGGAGGTCCTGCTGTTGACTACCCTGGGCATCGGACTCTCGTTCACGCCGGCGCGGCGGATCCCGGCGTCGCACAACCTGGCGATGGCGATCCTCTACGTTTTCGTCGCCCGGATGGGGGCGACCGCGTCGCTCGCGGGATTCTGGCAGGCGCCGGCGTTCGTGCTCGGAGCGGCGATCTGGATCGTGATCCACGGCCTCTTCTGCCTGGCGGGGGCGCGACTCCTGCGAGTCGACGTCCACAGCGTCGCCATCGCCTCGGCTGCCAACATCGGCGCGGCGGCGTCGGCGCCGGTGGTGGCCGCCCACCACAACGAGAGCCTGGTGCCGGCTTCCATCCTGATGGCCCTGATCGGCTACGCGGTGGGCAACTACGCCGCCTTCGTGGCGGCCGGACTGTGCGAGTATGTTTCGAGACTCTGATCGACGGAGAGAGTGATTTGAACACCACACCCCCATCCGAGAGGCGGCCGCAGCGCATCGCGGTCCTGGCCGGCGACGGTATCGGTCGCGACGTGACGGCCGAGGCGGTCAAGGTGCTGACCGCGGCCGCCGAGCGGTGGCGGCTACCGCTCGAGCTGATCCACAAGCCGTGGTCCGCGGACCACTACCTCGAGACCGGCGAGAGCCTCCCCGAAGGAGCCATCGAGGAGCTGCGCGACGACTACTCGGCGATCCTGATCGGCGCCTACGGCGATCCGCGAATCCCGGACATGAGCCACGCCGCCGACATCCTGCTCGGCATCCGCTTCAAGCTCGACCTGTTCATCAACTTCCGGCCG
>JBFGLX010000251.1:0-5525 GCA_041575955.1 Thermoanaerobaculia bacterium | reverse complement strand
GACCTCGATCTCGGGACCTTCGAACGCCGGGCCGACCGGCCAGTCGCCGAACGCGGCCTCAAGCTTGCGCTTCATCTCGGCGCTGTCGAAATCGCCGACGACGCCGATGTAGATATTGTTCGGGTGGTAGTACCTGGCGTGCCAGGCGACCAGGTCGTCACGGGTGATCGCGGCGATGGTCGCGTACTCCTCGATCTGGCCCAGCGGCGAGTCGGCGCCGTAGACCAGCCGGTTGAACTCGCGCGCGGTGATCGCGTTGACGTTGTCGTTGCGCCGCGCGATGGCGCTGTTGGCCTGCACCTTGGCGAGCTCGATCTTGTCCTCCGAGAACTCCGGGTAGCGCAGCACCTCGACGAACACCGGCAGCACCTCGTCGACGTCGTCGGCCAGGCAGTCCATCGAAGCGAAACCGACCGTGCTGCTGATGCTGGTCTCGACCGAGGCCGCCCGCGCCTCGAGAAAGTCGTCGATCTCGTCGCCGTTCATCGAGCGCGTGCCGCCGGTCCGCTGCACCGCGCCGGCGATCGAGGCGAGTCCGGTCTTGCCGGGCGGCTCCCAGACCGCGCCGGTCCGGATGCGGGCGGTGATCTCGACCAGCGGCAGCTCGTGGTCCTCGAGCAGGAAGACCTTCATGCCGTTGGCCAGGTCGTAGACCTCGGGCGTCGGAATCTGGAACTCGGACAGCGGCGGGAACTCGATCTCCCGGTAGTCGTCGACCTGGGCCCCGGCCGGCGGCGCCGCCAGCGCGAGACTCAGGGCGGTGGTCAGCAGAGCGCGCCTCATCCTTCGTCTCCTTGGTCGGTGTAGAGCATCGCCACCGTTCGGTTGGTCTCCTTGAAGGTCGCGCGCGCCACCCGCTGAAGGTCTTCGCGGGTGAGCGCGTCGATGCGGTCCACCTGGTGGAAGAGCTCGCGCCAGTCGCCGAACAGGGCCTGGAAGTTGGCCAGCTGCTGGGCGATCCCGGTGTTGCTCTTGAGGCCGCGGATCAGTCCCGCCTTCACCCGCGTCTTGACCCGCTCGAGCTCCTCTTCCGAGACCAGCTCGTTCTTCAGCTTGTCGATCTCCTCGCGGATCGCCTGCTGGACCTCTTCGTTGGTGTGGCCGGGGGCGGGCATGGCGAAGAAGATCATCAGCGTCGGGTACTTGTTGCCCGGAAAGCCGTTGAACGCGAACGCCTGCGCGGCGATCTTCTTGTCGCGCACCAGGCTGCGGTAGAGCCGCGAGGTGCGGCCGGTCGAGAGGATGTCGGCCAGCGCGTCGTAGACGACGTCGTCGGGGTGCGTCACCGCCGGCCGGTGGTAGCCCTCGGCGTAGACCGGCTGCGACGGGTCGGGGATGCGCACGCTGCGCTCGCCGATCTGCTCCGGCTCGACGGTCCGCAGCGGCGGGTTCGGCTCGCCCGGCGCGAGCCGCCCGAAGTACTTGTCGAGAATCGGTACGACCTCGTCGGCGTCGATCGCCCCGGCCATCGAGATGATCATGTTGCTCGGGTTGTAGTAGGTGTTGTAGAACTCGAGCGCGTCCTCGCGCGTGAAGCTCTGCAGATCGCTCATGTGGCCGATACCCATGCTCTGGTAGGGATGGGCGATGAACGCGGTGGCGACGAACTGCTCGAGCAGCCGGCCGATCGGCTGGCTGTCGACGCGCAGGCGGCGCTCCTCCATCACCACGTCGCGCTCGGTGTAGAACTCGCGCAGCACCGGGTCGAGGAACCGCTCGGACTCGAGGTGGGCCCACAGCTCGACCCGGTTGGCCGGGAAGGAGATGTAGTAGTCGGTTCTGTCCGAGGCGGTGCTGGCGTTGAGGCCGACGCCGCCGCTGCGGTCGATGATCTCGCCGAACTCGTTGACCACCACCAGCTTGCGGGCCTCGTCCTGCGCCTGCTTGAAGGCCTGCTCGAGCTCGGCCAGCCGCTCGGGATCGGCGCCCTCGGGCCGCCGGCGCTCGGCGTCGTAGGCGTGGTACGCGCGGTCCACCTCGGCCAGCGCCAGGGCCTCGGCCTCGTAGTCCTTGGTGCCGATCTTGGTGGTGCCCTTGAACGCCATGTGCTCGAACATGTGCGCCAATCCGGTGATTCCCGGCACCTCCTGTGCCGATCCGACATCGACGTAGGTGTAGAAGGACACCACCGGCGCGCCCGGGCGCTCGTAGATCAGGAACGTGAGGCCGTTGTCGAGCTGGTGCTCGGTCACGCTCTTTTCGAAGGAGGCCAGGTCCTGGCCGAGGCCCGGCGCCACCGCCAGGACCACGAGCAGCGATCCGATGGCTCCAATTCGCAGTTCTCTCATCGTCACCTCTTGGAAAGTCCGCACGGCGCGCGCCACGAGCTTGCCGCCGGACATCGATATTTTTGGATCGCCCGGCCTCGATACGCGGGCAGCGTCAAGTACGGCATCGCAGCGGCCGAGTTTACGTTCTCGCAGCCCAGGCCCGTTGCAAGACTTCTGCCGGGCTCCGCGATCATCGACGGATCAGCGCCCGGAACGCCTCCAGATCGAGGATGCCGACCACCAGCCGCATGGTAGCGATCCTCCGGTCCGCGGTCCGCACCTGGCCGCTCAGCCGCGCGGCCCTCGAGTCGAGCGCCTTCAGGGTTGCCTTGTAGTAGAGCGTCTCGCCGGGGGTCGCCGGCGCGGCAAAGCGCGCCCGGTCGATCTGCATGCCGAGCACCACCTTGCGCGCCTGATCGTCGAGGTTGTAGCGCACCAGCAGGGTCCCGGTCTGCGCGCACCCCTCGGCGACCAGGGCTCCCGGCATCACCGGCAGACCGCGAAAGTGCGCGCGCAGGTAGGGAGCGTCCCGGGGGATCCTGAACGACGCCTCGACCCGTGCGGCTTCGAGGCGGGAGACGCGGTCCAGGAACAGGAACTCCTCGCCGTAGGGGAGGATCGAGAGCAGGGCGGCGAGATCGAGCTCGCCACCGGGGCCGCGGAGGCGGTCGATCCCGGTTCCGACCGGCGCGCCGTCGGCCTCGGCTCTAGCCATCCGACCGCCTGAGGACGATCGCCGAGTTGGTGCCGCCGAAGCCGAAGTTGTTGGTCAGCACCGTGGCCGGCCGCTCGGAGCGGGTTTCGGTCAGAACCGGCAGGCCGTCGAGCGCGGGATCGAGATTCTCGATGTTGATCGACGGCGCCAGAAAGCCGCGCTCCATCATGCCGATGCAGAAGATCATCTCCAGCGCGCCGGCCGCGCCGATGGCGTGGCCGGTCATCGACTTCGTCGACGAGAAGGGGGGCAGCGCGTCGCCGAAGACCCGCCTCATGGCCTCGACCTCGATGACGTCGCCGGGACCCGTGGACGTGCCGTGGGTGTTGACGTAGGCGATCTCCGCCGCACCGATCCCGCCGTCGGCCAGCGCCAGCCGCATGCATTCGGCGGCGTGCACGCCCCCCGGCTCGGGCAGGACCAGGTCGTGGCCGTCGGAGGTGGCGGCGTAGCCCGCCACCTCCGCCCGCACCCGCGCGCCTCGGGCGCGAGCCCGCTCCAGGCTCTCGAGGATCACGACGCCGCCGCCGCCGCTGACCACGAACCCGTCGCGATCCCGGTCGTACGGCCGCGACGCCCGGGCCGGTCGATCGTTGTAGCGGCTCGAGAGCGCCAGGCGGAGATTCTGGAACGACGCGGTGATCAGCTCGTGCACGTCCTCGCCGCCACCCGCGACGGCGACGTCCAGGACCCCCGAGCGCACCAGCTGGAAGGCGTGGCCGATGTTGTGGGCGGAGGTGGCGCACGCCGAGCTGATCGAGTAGCTCGGGCCGCGGATCTTAAGCAGGTTGGCGACGGCGGCGCTGCAGCAGCTGCTCATGCTGAGGATCACGCTGTAGGGATTCCCCCGCTTCGACCTCGCGTAGAAGACCTGGCCTTCTCGGTAGATCGTCTCCACCGACGGGGTGCCGCTGCCGACGAAGCAGCCGGTTCTGGCGCTCTCGAGATCGGCCGGTCCGAGGCCGGCGTCGGCCACCGCGTCGCGCGCGGCGATCGAGCAGTAGAGGGCGGCGTCGGACAGGCCCGGAGCGAGCTTCTTGGGGATTTTCGCCTGCTGCCGCTTCTCGTCCAGCTCCTCGATCGTGCCGGCGACCGTCGACTTGAGGCCGAGCTCGGCCCAGCCCGGAACGGCGCGCACGCCGCTCTCCCCCCGGGCGACGCGGTCGAGCACCGTCTCGTAACAGTGCCCGAGGCACGAGACGAGCCCGACGCCGGTCACGGCTACGCGCCTGCTGGGTATTTCAGGCATTCCGGCGAAGGCTGGGGGGCAATTCGGAGCAGGCTCGCTGGCTAGGCGTCCGCAGGCGGGGCTTCCTCGAGCTTGGACTCGATCAGATCGTACAGGTCGCCAACGGTCTCCAGATTCTCCAGCTCTTCGTCTTCGACGACGATGCCGAAGTTCTCCTCGAGATCCATGACCAGGGTGATCGCCTGCAGGGAGCCCAGGTCGAGGTCCTCGCGCAGCAGCGTCTCGGTGGTCACCTCCTCGGCGGTGATCTCCTCGTCCGAGGCTTCGACCAGGTGGGTGACGAGCTCTTCCCAGGTGGCGTCGGCCATGACCAGATGCTCCTCCTCTGCGGGCGACAATCTATCATCCTCGCCGGAGCGATTTCACCCCGTCGGCCTCGTCTGCGCCGGCTCGGGCGCGCGCTTCGGGGCGCCACCCGGGTCGGGTTAGACTCGGCCCGTTGTCCGCGGCCCACGTCATGAACGCAGGCTCCGTTCCCAATCGCCCTACCGCGACCCGGAGCGCGCCGCGATGAGCCCGGTCGACCTGGCGCGCATGAACTCCCTGCGCTGGCTGCATCGCATCGAGCTGGGAGGCGGCGTGGTCACTCCCGGCCGCTGGGACGGCGGCCACATCCGCGACTTCTTGAGCGACATCGATTTCGATTTCTCCGGCAAGGACGTGCTCGACGTCGGCTGCTTCGACGGCTTGTGGACGTTCGCCGCCGAGCGCGCCGGCGCCCGCGAGGTTTGGGCGATCGACGACCTCTCGAAGCGGCCGGGCGACGAGCAGACGTTCCGGTTCGCGAGCGCCGCCCTCGGCTCGCGGGCGGTCTACCGACCCCACCTGACCGTCTACGAGATCGAGAGCCTCGAGCGGGCCGATTTCGACGTCGTCCTCTTCTTCGGGGTGCTCTACCACCTGGTGCACCCGCTGCTGGCGCTGGCGCGGCTGCGCCGCATGCTCGCCGACGGCGGCGAGATGCTGATCGAGAGCGAGTCACTCGACGACGATTCGGAGAGCCGGCTGAGCTTCCACTATCGCGACGCCCACGTCGGCGATCGCTCCAACTGGTTCGTGCCGACGACCCGCTGCCTGCGCGAGATGGTCGAGAGCTGCTACCTGGAGATCGTCGACTTCCGGACCTTCGGCACGCCGCCGCCGCCACTCTGGAAGCGGCTGGCCAAGCGCTTCGCCGGCCGCGCCGAGCCGCGCTTCGTGCGCTCCTGCATCCGGGCCCGGGCGGTGCGGCGCGAAGATCCGCGCTGGATCCGGCCGGACGAGCTGCTCGGGAGGTTCGATCCGCGCTGGG
>JBFGLX010000250.1:0-5545 GCA_041575955.1 Thermoanaerobaculia bacterium | reverse complement strand
GTTCACGCCCTGGGCGATCGCTCGGGGCGGGCGGGCGAGCGCGAGGCCAGGGCGCGCCTGCGCGGCCTGGTTCCGGAGTCGCTCTCCGAGCGTGCCTCCTACGCGGTGGTCGTGGGCAAGCCGGCGGACGCGATCCTCTCGAGGGTCGACGCCACCGGCGCCCGATTCGTTCTCATGACCGCCCACCGCAAGGGCCTTCTGCGCCGGACGGTCTCCGGCACCACCACCCTCGAGGTCATGCACTCGAGCCGCGTGCCGATCTGGTTCGTGCCCGAGCGCGCGCTGAGCGCCACCGGGGTCGCGGCGGCGCTGCGGGCGGCGGTCGAATAGGGAGGTGCCGAACATGCGCAAGCGCAAGCAGCGGCCGCACAAGCCGCACGGCGTTCGCCCCGAGTCGCTGATGATGAGCTTCGGCTACCGGCCGGAGTGGTCGGAGGGCGCGGTCAAGCCGCCGGTCTTCCAGACCTCGACCTTCGCCTTCCGGACGGCCGAGGAGGGCAAGGAGTACTTCTCCTACGCCTACGGGCTGGCGAAGCGCGATCCGGCCCGGCCGATGGGGCTGATCTACAGCCGCCTCAATAACCCCGACCTCGACATCCTCGAGCATCGCCTCAACCTGTGGGACGAGGCGGAGGCGAGCGCCGTCTTCACTTCGGGCATGGCGGCGATCTCGACCTCCTTCCTGGCCCTGGCGCCGATCGGCGGCGCGATCGTCTTCTCGCGTCCGGTCTACGGCGGCACCGACTACCTGCTGGAGCACATCCTCCCCGATCTCGGGATCCCGACCCGTGAGGTCGCGGCTGGCGCCGAGCCCGAGGCCTTCGAGCGCGTCTGCCGCGAGCTCGAGGCCGCCGGCACGCCCTGCCGGCTCATCTTTCTCGAGACCCCCGCGAATCCGACCACGACCCTGACCGACATCGCGGGCGTGGCCGCTGTCGCGCATCGCCATGGAGCCCTCTGCGCCGTCGACAACACTCTCCTGGGACCGCTCTACCAGCAGCCCCTGCGGCTCGGCGCCGACGTGGTGCTCTATTCGGCCACCAAGTACCTGGGCGGCCACAGCGACGTCGTCGCGGGCGTGGCGCTCGGCTGCGCGGAGCTCATCGAGCGGGTCAAGCTCTACCGCACGATCCTGGGATCGACCCTCGATCCCCACTCGGCCTGGCTGCTGCTGCGCTCGCTCGAGACCGCCAAGCTGCGCATGACCTGCGCGCGCAAGAACGCCGAGCGCATCGCGCGCTGGCTCGCCGCCCACCCGAAGGTCGCCAGGGTCCACTTCCCGGGTCTGATCGAGTCGGGCCGCCAGAAGGAGATCTACGATGCGCAGTGCTCCGGGCCGGGCGCGCTGATGGCTTTCGAGCTCAAAGACGCCGGCGAGCGCGAGGCGTTTCAGTTCCTCAACTCGGTCCGGCTGATGAAGCTCGCGGTGAGCCTGGGCGGCACCGAGTCGCTGGTCGAGCACCCGGCGACCATGACCCACGCCGACGTGCCGGCCGACGAGCAGGCGGCCATCGGCATCACCCCGGCGATGGTCAGGCTGGCGGTGGGCATCGAGCATCCGGACGATCTCATCGCGGCGCTCGACGAAGCGCTCGAGCAGGTCGGCGCCGAGGTCGAAGACCCCCACACGGCCCTGGCGTAGGTCTCAGCTCGAGATCGCCGCGACCAGCACCCCGGTCGCCAGCATCAGCAGCAGTCCGGCCGCCAGCCGGAGGGCCAGCCCGCGGGTGCCGTGAACGGTCGCGATCGCGACCTTCAGACAGGCATTGGCGGTGAACGCGATCAGCAGCGCCCACGACGTTTCGGTAACCGAGAGGGCGCCGCGGCCGAGCTGCTCGGCCATCGACAGGACCACCGCGCTGACGCTGCCCAGGCCGCCGATGGCGCTGGCCAGGTAGATGCCGGTCGCGCCCAACGCCGCTCTCGCCACCTCGACCAGGAAGAGGATGCCGATCAGGAAGCCGGCGAACTTCAGCGCCGGCAGCAGCGAGAACGGGTTGTCCGGCGGCGGCAGATCGCCGGGCTCGCCCTTCTGGTCGCGTCCGGCCATCCACCACGCCATCAATGCTCCGGAGGCCCCCGCCGCCAGCAGCGGCAGGGCCAGCAAGCGCGCCAGACCGCCGTCGACCACGGCGAGCAGAATCAGGATGCGCGGAAACTGCACGGAGTTGGCGATCACCGCGGCCCGGCCGCAGGCGCTCGACAGCTCCGGCGTCTCGCGGGCGCGGCCGGCGAGCGACAGCGTAGCGGCGCTGGTGGAGATGATGCCGCCGGCGAGCGCGTTGAGCTTGAGACCGCGATCGTGTCCCAGCCACTTGACCAGGAAGTAGCCCGAGTAGCCGATCCCCGAGACCAGTATGACCAGCAGCCAGGCCTGGCGCGGATTGAGGAAGCCGAACGGTCCGAGACGGCTGTCGGGCAGCAGCGGGAAGATCACCAGCACCACCGCCAGGAACTTCAGGGTGTCGAAGAACTCGGTCTCGCTGATCTGCTCGCGCACGAACTCGTGCATGCTGCTCTTCGAGGCCAGGAGAATCGTCAGCACGATCGCGGTCGAGATCGCGAGCACCTCGTAGGCGTGGAGCAGCACGCCCAGCCAGAACACCAGCAGCGCCGCGATCTCGGTGGTCAGGCCGGGGCTGTCGGCGTTCGACCGGTGGTAGCCGGCCGCCACCAGCAGCGCCACCGCCGCGAACACGCTGACCGCCACCGCCGGGTGCTCGAACAGCCCGCAGACGGCGCCGAGCACCGCGATGATCGCGAACGTCCGCACCCCGGCCGACCTGCGCTCGCCCGGCTCACGCCCCCGGTAGCGCTCGATGCCCACCAGCAGCCCGATCGCCAGCCCCTCGGCCACCGCCCTGAAGGCCGTCAGATCGATGCGTAGGTCCATGGCTCGGCCGGCTCCGTCTCCTGGCCCAAGCCTCTCACAAGCGGGCAGCGCCAGGCGACTCGCCGGGCAGGGGCCCGCCTCTCTCCGGCCGGTGGAGATCCGGCCACCGGGTGGCTGGCGACGGGCCAGAGGAGCGAAGCGGTCAGCGCAGCCAGCGGGCGTAGAGCTCGGGCCGGCGGTCGCGCAGGAAGAGCGTGCGGGCGTGCGAGTTTTCGACCCGGGCCAGATCGAGGTCGGCCGTGAGGATGAACTCCTCCGAGGCCGGGGCCCGGGCGACGACCCGGCCGGCGGGATCGCAGACGAACGACTCGCCCCCGAAGTCGAGCTCCTCCTCCCGGCCGACGCGGTTGCACAGAGCGGTGAAGTAGCCGTTCTGAAACGCCGCCACCCGCATCTCGGCCTCGAACAGGCCGTCGGGCCACTCGCCGAGGGCGCCGGCCTGGGGGACGACCACGAGCTGGGCTCCGGCCAGGGCCAGCGCCCGCATGTACTCGGGATAGTGCCGGTCGTAGCAGATCGCGACCCCGATGCGCCCTGCCCGGGTGGCGAACACCGGGGCGCCGGTGTCGCCGGGAGCGTAGTAGCCCTGCTCGTGGAAGCAGGCGTAGTCGGTGATGTGAACCATGCGGGTGCGGCCGAGCAGCGTGCCGTCGGCGTCGATGACCGGCGAGCAGTCGTAGGTCCGGTCGCCGTCGCGCTCGAACAGGTTGATGACGGCGACGACGCCGAGGGCGCGCGCGCGCTCGGCGAAGGCCCGGGTGATCGGTCCCGGAACCGGCTCGGCCAGCTCGCGCACGTCGCCGGTGGCGGGGCGCTGCGGATGGAACCGCTCGAACGCCAGCTCGGCGTAGCAGACCAGCTCCGCTCCGGCCGCCGCCGCCCGTTCGAACGCCTCGAGGCCGCGCTCGAGGTTGGCGCGCTTGTCCGCCCCCGCTTGCTGCTGTACCAGCGAGATCCTCATGCGCCGAGAATAGCGAAGTCGCGTGCTAGATTCCGCCAGATGCGAACCTGGCGGTGGGCTCTCGCCCTCTCCGTGCTCCTGGCTGGCGGTGGCTGCCGGGGCGAGCTGCAGCTCGAGGAGCGGCCGCTGCTCGATGGCCGGCACGAGCCCGACGTGCTGGTCGAGGCCGCGGCCCTGGAGCCGCCACCGGCCGTGGCGGGCAACCGTTTCGTCAGCGGCTGGCTCCCCCTGTCCGCCAAGGGCGGCTTCCAGGGCCTGGTCCCGACGCCGGGGGGGGCGCGCCTGGAGCTGGTCAATCTCGAGCGCCGGCCGCGGACGCTGGTGCTGCTGGCGA
This sequence comes from Thermoanaerobaculia bacterium, assembly GCA_041575955.1. GTDB lineage: Bacteria > Acidobacteriota > Thermoanaerobaculia > Multivoradales > JAHEKO01 > JAHEKO01. The sequence continues at coordinate 1,357 of JBFGLX010000250.1, read as the reverse complement.
CGGTCGCAGCCCCGGCCGGCGCCGAGGTGACGGTTCGTTTCCGGGAGCGCGAGCTGGACCGCCAGCCGGTCTCCGAGCGGATTCGGATCAGGCTGCCCGGCGACCTGCCGCTGGGGCGCGTCCCGATCGACCTGGCCTTCTCCGATGCCGATTCGATCGCGGTTCAGCGCGCCAAGCTGCGACCCTCTCTGACCGCCGGCGAGGCGAGCTTCCGGGACGGCTCGATCGTCCAGTCCCCCTGGTCGGCGATCGATCTCGTCCAGGAGCTGCCACCGGGATCGGTGCTCCTGGGCGGCTTCCAGCCGCCCAGCGCGCGCGGCCCGGAGCAGCAGTTCGCCATCTCGGTCGAGACGGCGGACGGAGATCTCGACCGGGTCTTCGAGTGGACCGGCCAGGGAGCGCAGGAGATTCGCGTCGAGCTGCCCGACAGCCGGGGACCGACCAGGGTGCGGCTCGAGGCGACGGGGCGCGGCGGCGCGGGCCGCTGGGACGACTTGCGGGTCGCCGAGGCCGTGCGCCCGAGGCGGCCGGTGAGCGCTCCGCCGGCGCCGCGGCTCGTGATCCTCTACGTCTTCGATGCCCTGCGGGCCGACTATGTCGGGCATCTGGGCGGTCCCGAGGGCGTCTCGCCGACGCTCGACCGACTCGCCGCCGAGGGCGTCACCTTCACCGACCACATCAGCGTGGCGCCCAACACCAAGCCGTCGGTCAAGTCGCTGTTCATCGGCCAGCCGTTCTTCGTGCGCGGCCACGAGCGCCTGCCGGACGGCGGTCCGCCGACGCTCGCCGAGTCGTTCGTCGAGGCCGGCTACCGCACGATCTCGGTTTCGGCCAGCCCCTGGGTGAGCTCGAGCTTCGGCACCGACCGCGGCTTCGAGCACCGCTCGGCCAAGGCCGGCTACCGGCCCAAGGGGCGCAGCGGCGCGCGCTACAACGACAGTGCCGAGCGGGTGCACGCGGCGGCTCTCGAATGGATCGAGAGCCTGGCCGCCGACGACCGGGCCTTCTTCTACCTGCACACCATGCACCCGCACAATCCGTACGACCCGCCGCGCGCGCTCGAGGAGCGCTTCGCCGGCGGCATCGACTCGACCAACGACGGCACGACCCGGACACTGCTGTCGATCAAGCAGGGCCAGGTCGCCACGACGGCGGCCGATCGCGAGCGCCTGCGGGCGCTCTACACCGCCGGTCTGGCGTACAACGACGCCGAGCTCGCCGGCTTCATGGCGGCGCTCGATCAGCGGTTCGAGCGCGGCGAGGTGCTGGTCGTCTTCACCTCGGACCACGGCGAGGAGCTCTTCGAGCACGGCGGCGTCCTGCACGGCTACACCCTCTACGAAGAGCAGCTGCACAT
>JBFGLX010000249.1:0-5549 GCA_041575955.1 Thermoanaerobaculia bacterium | reverse complement strand
GCCGACTTCTCCTCCAACGTCGGCATCTCGCACCTGCTGGGGTTCCCGCCCAAGGGCACCCACGCCCACGGCCTGGTGCAGCTGTTCATCGCCATGGGCGAGGGCGAGCTCGGCGCCTTTCGCGCCTTCGCCGAGGCCTATCCGGACGACTGCCTGCTGCTGGTGGACACCGTAGACACCCTGCAGAGCGGCGTGCCCAACGCCATCCGGGTGTTCGAGGAGCTCGAGCGCAAGGGACATCGGCCGCTGGGCATCCGGCTCGACTCCGGCGATCTCGCCTACCTCGCCATTCGCGCCGCCGCGATGCTCGACGCCGCCGGCTTCTCCGACACCATGATCACGCTCTCGAGCGGCCTCGACGAGCTCGCGCTCTGGCAGATCCTCACCCAGATCGAGGAGGAGGCGCCGCGCTACGGCGTCGACCCCGAAGCCCTGATCAACCGGCTGGCCTACGGCGTCGGCACCCGCCTCATCTCGCCCGGCTCCGACAATCTCGACGGCGTCTACAAGGCGGCCGCGGCCGGCGGCGACAGCGGCTGGCAGCCGCTCCTGAAGGTCTCCGAGAGCCCGGCCAAGACGCTGAATCCGGGGGCCAAGCGAATCTGGCGCGTCTACGACCGTCGGGAGACCGCGACCGTGGACGTCTTGGCCGGAGCCGACGAAGACGTCGAGAACGCCGAGCGGCTCGAGCTCCACCATCCGGTGCGCAAGGGCGCCAGCCGCGTCCTGACGCGCGGCGAGATCTCGGCAGTCGAGCCCCTGCTGGCGCCCGCCACCCGGGACGGCCGGCGCGTCATCGAGCCCGCGACCATCGACGAGATGCGCGAGCGCTGCCGACGCGATCTCGCCCGGCTCGATCCCGGCGTCCGGCGGCTGGTCAACCCGCACGTCTACCACGTGTCGCTCACCCGCGAGCTCTGGGAGCTCAAACAGCAGCTGGTGAGGGAGGTCAAACCCGATGCGTAAGAAACAGCACGACTACGACGAGTTCGAGGCCTCGGAGCTGTTCTGCTCCAAGTGCCGGCAGGCCCGGCCGGTGCGCAAGCACTTGCTCCTGGTCCTGCCCCAGGGCAACAAGTACGACTACCGCTGCAGCGTCTGCGGCAGCTCGGTGGGCGAGAAGATGGACGACGACCGGAGCGCGTTCACGGTCCTCAAGCCGCGCTAGCCGAAATCGCCTCCGCGACGGTTGGCCGTAGCGCCCCCTCCGCTCCTCTGATCGCGAGGGTGCGGAGGAAAAAACGGGGCCACCCTCGTGCGCTACGATGAGCCCGAGTGGACTACGACACCGCGTTCGTCGAGCCGGGGACCCTGGTCCGGCCCGGCTGGATCGGGCGGCTCGTGCGGCTCGCCCTGGGTTTCTTGACGCTCAAGCTGTTCGCCGACCTCCTGCGCTTCGAGGTGCTGATGGACCGGGGGGACACCGGGCTGACCTCTTCGCAGGTTCCGGATCAGCTCTTCTTCTGGCTGCTCATGGCGTTCTTCTTCTGGATCCTCCCCCACGTCGTCAACATCGGTTTCGGCACGAGCTGGCGGCGGGGGCCGCAGGTCGTCGTCGGGGGCGTCTCGGCCGCGGTCGCGGCCTTCGGACTCGTCGTCCACGGCTCGGCCTGGACCGAGGCCCTCGGCTGGGTGCTGCTCCTCTGGCTGCTCTACGAGTCTCTGCACCTCGGCGCGAGCTTCGTGCTCGCGGCGGCGCTCGCGACTCCCGGATGCGAGATGCGCGCCTTGCCCGAGCTGTGGTCGCGAGTCCGCGGTCGGGCCTCCGCCGAGCACTACTGTCCCGGCTTTCTCGACGGTCTCGATCGCTGGGAGCGCTCGCGGGCCAAGACGAGCGACTAGCCTGACCCAGACCGGATGCGCCGCCTTCCGGACGAAGGGAGGGTCGAGATCGGAGCTCGTTCGGGTTACAGTAGCGGGTGACAGCCCCCCTGGGAGAACGACTCGAGGAGGTGACCCCATGACCGACCTGTCCGCCCTGATCGACCGGCTGGAGAAGCACCGCGCCGCCCTGCACAAGCACGCGCGAGCTCTCGAGAGCGCTCACCGGGAGCTTGCGGAGGCCATCGCCACGCCCTTCGACCACGGCCCGATCGACCCGATCGACCCGGTCGATCCGATCGATCCCGTAGAGCGCGACCGGGATTTCGAGCAGGCCTGGTCGGCCACCTTTTCGGGCAATCGCCCCGGCATCCAGGTCGCCTTGATCACGGAGACCCACCCCCGCTACAAGGAGCGCGGCATCAAGGGGCCGATCGTGATCGACGACAAGGACGTGATCGGCGAGGGGGCGACCGTTGCCGCGGCGTTCAAGGACTACAAGAACAAGAACGGCCGCAAGGCGGGCGCGCCGGAGGAGATGTCCCAGGGCGACTACGACGCCGCCAACTGGTTCTCGACGCCCGGCAACGTCACGCCCCCGACCAGCGTGCGCAAGTCCTCCCGGGGCTTCGAGTGCGACTTCCACCGCGACGGGATGGCGGACGGGGAGAAGGTCGGGCCGTTCGACACCGTCGCCGAGGCGATCCGGGCGATGCGCGACACGCTCGGCGACCGGATCTAGCCCTAAGCCGTCTCGAGCGCCCGGTGCTGGTAGAGCGGTCCGCCGGTGAAGCCCAGCTTGCGGTAGTACTCGCGCGTGCCGATCGACGAGATCACCGCCAGATCGGCGAAGCCCGCCGCGCGGGCGATCTCGGCGGCGCGCTCGATCAGCCGGCGCCCCAGGCCCGCGTGCTGCGACTTGCCGTTGCCGCTCTCGCCCAGGCCGGCGAGCACGCCGTAGACGTGGACCTCGCGGATCATCGCGCTGAAGGCGATCTCGGCGGGCGCGACCGGAGACCGCGGCAGGCTGAGGCGCAGGAACGCAGCCAGGGCTTCGGACGAGGGGAGAGCCTTCCCCGCGAACCCCTCCCGACTTCGGGCAGGAGTCGAGCCCTCTACGACGTACTGCAGGAAGATCTCGCGGCCGACCGCGGTCGCGTACTCGATCTCGGTCAGCTCGAGGCGGTCGGAGTCGAGCGGCCGGCGCCGGATCTCGCGCGCGCGGATGTCGCGGCTCGCCTCGCCCCGACGCGCGAGCTCGGCCTCGGCCAGCTCGCGGAAGTTGGTCAGCTTGTTGCCGTCGACGATGTCGCCGCCGGGGATGTCGCGGATGACCCGGGTCAGCCGGCAGTACTCGGGCGTCCGGCGCATCGCTCCGGTCAGCACGTCGAGCAGCTCGTCGTGGCTGTAGGGGCTCCAGTTGCCGGCCTCGTAGAAGGCCATCAGCTCGGCGCTCTCGATCAGGCTGCAGGGGTAGATCTTGAGCTCGTCGGGCCGGAAGTCGGGGTCGGTGAAGATGCGCTCGAAGTCCACCAGGTCGGCCGCCGGCGTCGAGCCGTAGAGGTTCGGCATCCAGTGGGCGTGGATCTTGAAGCCGGCGCCGCGGAGAAGCTTCATCGCCCGGCGGGTGGCGGCCACGTCGTGGCCGCGCCGGTTGAGCTCGAGCACGCGGTCGGAGAGGCTCTGGTAGCCGATCTGCACCTTGGTCGCCCCGAGGCGGCGGATCCGAAGGATCTCTTCGTCCGAAAGATGATCGGGCCGGGTCTCGATCGAGAGCCCCACGCAGCGGGCTTCGGCAGTCTCGTTGACCCGCTGCGCGCGCTCCAGCTCCTCCCAGGACGCGGCCTCGCCCTCGACCCAATCGACCTCGCCCGCCCGCTCGATGTCGCGGATGACCTCGTTGTAGGTGCGCACCATCGTCCGGCCGTCGACGTGGCGCTGTCCCTCCGGCGGCGCGAATTGCGGCGTTGGGGCAGGGCTTGCCCCCGCCCGCGGGAGGGCGCAAGCCCCTCCCCTACGTTTCGTCGGCGCTCTTGCTTCGGACCAGTCGTTCAGCGCGTCGAAGCAGCGCTTGACGAACCAGACCTGGTACGCCTCCGGATAGTACGACCAGGTGCCGCCGAGGACGATCAGCTCGACCTTGTCCACCCGGTGGCCGTTGTAGTGGTAGGTCCGGAGGCGCGACAGGGTCTGCTCGTAGGGGTCGAAGCGATGCTGGTCGGCGCGCTGCGCGCCCGGCTCGTCCGAGAGGTAGCTCTTGGGCATGCGCACGTCGCTCGGGCAGAAGATGCACTTGCCCGGGCAAGGGTAGGGCTTCGACAGCACGGTCACCGGCGCGACGCCGCTCGCGGTTCGGACCGGCTTCATCCGGATCCGCTCGAGGAAGCGCTCCTCGCCTTCGGTCCAGCCGCGGGCTTCCCTCAAATGCCGGAAGCCGCGGACGATCTCGCTCTTGGAGAACAGCCCCGAGCCGTCTTTCGGGTAGCGCCGCAGGACGCGGTTGAACGAGCGCTCGTCGAACCGATCGAGCTCGCGCAGCTCGGCGATGACCCCGGTCAGCTCGCGGGCGTAGCGCTCGGGCTCGAAGCTCGTGTATTCGGCGCACACGACTCGGGAAGTCTACCGACCTCAGGCGGTTCTCGTCTGTCCTACGTGTAGGGGAGGCCTCGCGCCCTCCTGGATCTGAAGAGGCGGGGTAAGCGCGCTCCGACGGTCGAGCCCGCGAGCTCTCGGCGCCGCAGGGGATCCCATGCCGTAGCATCGGCTCGTGGATCCGGTACTCACGGTTCTGCTCTACTCGGCGCTGGCCGCGGCCGCCGCCGCCCTCGGGGCGCTGCCGCTGATCGGCCGCGAGGAGGTGCCGGCGGCCTGGATCGGCTGGGCCAACGCCATCGCCGGCGGCCTGATGCTCGGGTCGGCGCACGCGCTCTCGGGGGCCGGGGTCGAGCTCGGACCCTTCGCCGCAGCCCTGGGCGCGCTCGCCGGGATCGGCTTCACCTGGGGCACCCACCTGGCTTCCGGCACCGAGGATCTCGACCTCAACCGGCTGGCCGGGACCGATCCGACCTACGGCTCGAAGGTCCTGCTGACCACCTTCCTGCACTCGGCGTCCGAGGGCGTCGCGATCGGCGTCGCGATGGCGACCTCTCTGCCGTTCGGCATCTTCATGGCGCTGGCCCTCGCCGTCCACAACATCCCGGAGGCGACGATCCTGTGCGCGGTGCAGCGCGGCCGCGGCGTGCCCCTGGCGGCCGCGGCGGCCCTGGCGGTGGCGATGAAGACCAGTCAGATCCTGCTGGCGGTGACGACCTTCGCGGTCCTGTCGGCGGCTCCCGGGGCGACCCCGGCGGTGGTCGGCTTCGCCGTCGGCACCCTGGTCTACCTGGTCCTGGTCGAGCTGCTGCCCGAGTCCTACCGGGAGGCCGGCCCGACGACCATCGCCGTGCTGACCTCGCTGGCGATGGGCGCGCTGATCCTGCTTCACGGAGGGCTCGGCTAGGTGATGGAGCTGCACCCGGTTCTGGTCGTCTTCGCCTACGGCACGGTGACCGCGCTGGCGACCGGCCTGGGCGCCCTGCCGTTCGCGTTCGTCCGCTCGGTCTCACCGCGGGCGGTCGCCTACTCGAACGCGATCGCCGCCGGCCTGATGCTCGGCGCGAGCTTCGGCCTGGTCGCCGAAGGGAGCGAGCGCGGGAGCCTCCAGACCTTCGTCGGCACGCTGCTCGGGG
>JBFGLX010000248.1:0-5550 GCA_041575955.1 Thermoanaerobaculia bacterium | reverse complement strand
GATGCCGCCGATCTGGATGCCGATCGAGGAGAAGTTGGCGAAGCCGCACAGGGCGTAGGTCGAGATCACGATCGCCCGCTCGCTGAGCTCGCCGCTCTGGATGTAGTTGCCCAGGGTGCCGTAGGCGACGAACTCGTTGAGCGACAGCTTGACTCCGAGCAGGTTGCCGACCTTGGCGGCATCGGCCCACGGCACGCCCAGGAGCCAGGCGATCGGCCGCAGCAGCCAGCCGAAGAGCGTCTGCAGCGAGCCCGGGAAGTAGCCGCTGAACTCGCTGGTCACCGGCGACATGCCGCCCGCGGAATAGGTGACCACCGCGCCGCCCAGCAGCCGGCCGTCGATCAGCGAGTCGAGGTAGTTGAGCAGCACGTCGACCACCGCGATCAGGGCGATGAAGCCGACCAGCATGGCGCCGACGTTGACCGCCAGCTTGAGACCGTCGGTGATGCCGTTGGTGGCCGCCTCGATGACGTTGCCGCCGCTCTCGATCTCGGGCAGCTCGACATCGCCGGCGGTCTGCGAGTGCTCGAGCTCGGGATAGATGATCTTGCCGATGACCAGCGCCGCCGGCGCCGACATCACGGTTGCCGCCACCAGGTGCCCGGCGGGCACGCCCATGGCGATGTAGCCGGCGAGCACGCCGCCGGCGATGGTCGCGAAGCCGCCCACCATCACGGTCAGGAGCTCGGAGCGGGTCATCGCCGCCAGGAACGGCCGGATCAGCAGCGGCGCCTCGGTCTGGCCGACGAAGATGTTGGCGCTGCACGAAAGCGTCTCGGCGCCGCTGGTGCCGATGGTCCAGCGCATGAACCGGCTGATCGCCTGGATCACCTTCTGCATGACGCCCAGGTAATAGAGCACCGCCATGAAGCCGCCGAAGAAGATGATCGTCGGCAGCACCTTGAACGCGAACTGCATGCCGAAGCCCGGCCAGCTCGCCCCCGGGCCGAAGTACTGGGCGTCGGAGAGGTTGCCGAACAGGAAGCGGGCGCCGTAGTCCGAGAGGTTCAGGAACGCCGCCACCCGGTCGCTGAAGCCCTTGAAGATCTCGCGCCCCGGGATCCGGCGCGCGATCAGCATCGCGATCCCCAGGGTCATGAACAGGGCGCCGGCCCAGGCCTGGAACTTCGCCGGAATCCCGGCCCACCCCCGGACCACCAGGAACGCCGCCACCAGGCCGAGCAGGTAGAGATCGAACGGCGCCGGCAGCAGCGTCAGCAGGAAGCCGGCGCCGACCGCGACCGGCGCCACCAGGGCGGGTCGCCTCCAGTTCTGTCCCGCCCGTTCCTCCGCCTCGTCCTTCAGCATGTAGCTGACCAGCAGCAGGCCGAACAGCACCATGCCGACGTAGCTCAGGTAGTCCTCGCGCAGGATGATCAGCGCGAGGATGAACTGCAGGCCCAGGCCCCACAGCACCGGCCGCAGGCGAACCTGCCGCCTGTGGTACGACAGCGCCCACGCCAGACCGACGAGGGTGAGCAGGCCGAGCAGGCTGACCGGGTTCATTCGACGCGCTATCCTACCTGACGGCGAGTTTCCCCGGAGCCCGCTGCAGCGAGCCGACTCCGGAAGCCTGCCGAGCGCCACCGGGGCGATCGCCCTGGGCTACAATCCGCCCATGGCAACGAGTGTTCTGGAACTGATCGCCGCCTGGGACGGCCTGGGCGTGGTCTGCCGTCACGACCCGCCGACCGGCACCTGGATCTTCATCTGTCTCCACAACGACAAGCTCGGTCCACCGACCGGCGGCACCCGCATGAAGGTCTACCCCGAGCTCGGCGACGCCCTCCTGGACGCGATGCGCCTGGCCGAAGGCATGACCCACAAGTGGGCGGGAATCGGCGTCGCCTCGGGCGGCGGCAAGGCGGTGCTGGCGATCCCGGAGACGATCGAGGGCGAGGCCCGCACCGGCCTGCTGCATCGCTACGGCCAGCTCGTCGAATCGCTCCGAGGCGCCTTCCGCACCGGCGAAGATCTCGGCATCACCACCGCCGACATGCAGGTCGTCGCCGCGCGCACCCGGCACGTCCAGGGGTTCCAGAACGGCAAGAAGGTCAATCCGAGCCCGTTCACCGCCCGGGGGGTCTACAGCGGCATCCGCGCGGCCCTCGGAGCGGTGGTCGGCGACGACTCGCCGGCGGGTCGAACGGTCCTCGTCCAGGGGGTCGGCAACGTCGGCGCCAGCCTGGCACGGCTCCTGGCGAAAGCCGGCGCGCGGGTGCTGATCCACGACCTCGACGCCGGCCGCGCCGCCGCCCTGGCGGCCGAGCTTGGTGGCGCGACCGTCGCGGACGGCGACCTCTACTCGGCCGAATGCGACGTCTACGCGCCGTGCGCCGTGGGCGCCACCCTGAATCGCGAGACCATTCCGCGGCTCAGGTGCAAGATCGTCGGCGGCTCGGCCAACAACCAGCTGGCCGAGGCGAGCGACGGCGCGCTGCTCCACGAGCGCGGCATCGTCTACGCGCCCGACTACGTGATCAACGCCGGTGGCGCCCTGTCGTTCGCCCTGATGGAACAGGGCATCACCGACCAGGCGGTCATTCTCGAGCGGATGGACACCGTGGGCGAGACGGTGGCCGAGATCCTGACCGAGGCGCTGCGCGACAACGAGCAGCCGCTGGCGGTCGCCCGTCGCCGGGTGGAGCGCGTTCTCGGCGATTGATCGGGTCGGTTCGATCCGGACGCTCCCGCCCGGTCCTCGGTGACCCGTGATGGGTGCGACCGCTCTACCCGCAGTAGCTGGGTGGGCTCACTCGTCGGCCGGAGCCGTGGGGCCGGCGAGGCCCAGGGTCGGGTCGCCCAGCAGGTTCCAGCCGATCAGCACGTCGAGCACCGCGGGCGTGCCGAGGGCGGCCAGCCGGCGCTTGGCCTCGAGCACCGCCTGGCCCAGGCTCACGCCGGGCTCGAAGGCGCGGCGGAAGATCTCGAGCCCCAGGGCGCGCTCGGAGCGCGCCTCGGTCAGGGTGGTGGCGCCGAGCACCGCCGCCGCTCCCCGGTCGCCGCTGAGCAGCAGCTTGTGGGCCAGGGTGTTGTAGGACGGCGAGACGTAATAGGTCGTCCAGCAGCCCCACTGCGCGATCACGGTGGGCAGGCCGGCGTTCTCGAGGCCGGCGGCGTCGGTCGAGGTAAAGAGCCCGTCGAAGCTCCAGCTCAACGGACCGGAGTGGCCCATGAAGCTGGTCACCGCCGGGCCCTCGTTCATCCGCGCGAGCAGCTCCTCGCGCGCCGTCGAGACGTCCAGCTCGTCGAGGTAGACGCGCTCCCGGGTCCAGGAACCCGGCACCCGCGCGGCAAGCTGCTCGCTCGCCTGGGTGAAGTCGAAGCGGGAAGGCTCGTCGTAGTCGTCCGCGGCGAGCAGCACCGAGCGGCGCGGAGCGGCCTCGAACGCCAGGGTCTTCTCGAGCACCGAGGCCAGCTCCTCGCGGGTGCGCACCGGGAGCCGGCCGATGGCCAGGTCGGGCACTTCGTCGCCGTCCAGGTCGGTGAACAGCCCGTCCCCCGGCGCGAACCGCACGATCTCGCCCGTGCGGCCGTAGAGCGACGGCACGAAGCTGACCGAGCCCTGGCCGAGGTTGTCGTGGTAGTCGTAGGTGTCGCCGCCGACCAGCAGCACCGCCTCGGTCTCGAGGTGGGTGTGTGCGAACCCGACGTAGGCCCGGATCGCCTGCGGATCGAAAATGCCGAATCCGAACTGGCGGTAGATCTCCTCGACGTCCACCACCTTGATCGTCCAGCCGGCCGCCCGGCGGGCCCCCGTCCAGGGCTCGAGGCCGTCCAGGAAGTCGGGATGGGAGATCACCAGCAGCTCGGCCGGACCGGACTTCAGGTCGGCCGCGGGTGCCAGCAGCTCGATCCCGGGGGTGAGCAGCCCCGCCTCGCTCGCCACCCGGTAGCTCGCCGTCTGCGAAACGCCGGTGAAGCGCGCCCGGTAGGCGCCCGGAACTCCCGTCACCTCGACTCCGGCCACCTGCTCAACGCCCTCCTCGAGCAGCCGGTAGACCGTCACCTGCGGGTCGGGCAGGCCGTAGACCTCCAGGAGCTCCGCCGCCGACTCGAAGGCCAGGGTCCCGGCGCGCGCCTCGAAGCTCCGCGGGTAGGCGACCTCGAAGCGGTCGAGGTGGACGAGGTCGAACCGGGTGCCCTGGTCGCCGGGCAGGACGAGCTCGAGCGTGTTCTCTCCGGGCTCGAGCACCGACTCGGGAATCTCGAAGCTCACCGTGAGCTCGGCGATACCGTCGAAGCGCTCGTCGGCGAGCTCCACGCCGTTGACCCGCACCAGCAGGTGATGGTCCGGCGCGCGGGCGAAATCGGAGCCGCCCCAGACCGAGAGCGTCAGGACGACGGGACCGGCGCCCGCCACCCGGCCCTCGGTCTCGAAGGCCAGGCTCGCCGAGGCCGGCCCCCCCAGGGCCAGGATGCGCGTGTCGTACCAGGGATCGCCGTTGGGAGCGAGGAAGCTGTAGCGACGGTCGTTCTCCACCCGCAGGGTCTCGCGGTAGACCTTGGGCGGCGAGCCGAAGGGCCCGGGCCGGGAGGGGTCGATCCGCGGCCGCTCGGCGGCGCCGGGATCGGCGCGCAGCACGTAGACGTTGGCGCGTGTGTAGAGGGTGTCGAGCGCCACGCCGACGAACTCGACGTAGCTGCCGCGGCCGAACCTGCCGCGCGGCTCGACCCGCATGGGCACCGGCCGGCCGCGGTTCGACAGCGCCAGGTGGGCGGCCGGCACGCCGGTCAGGTCGATCCCGGCGCCGGCCAGCTGCTCGTGGGTGACCCGGTAGATGCCGTCCGCCTCGACCACCAGGCGCGCGGCCGCCGCACCGCGCCAGATGGCGCCGCTCCTCGCCGCCCGGCCGCGTGCCGCCCGCTGCAGCTGGTGCCGCGCGCGGATTCCCCGCCAGTCGATCGCATCGGCCTCGACGTCCTTGCGGCCGTAGGCCCGGCCGAGCTGGAAGGGGCCGTGGTAGCGCGAGACGCCCAGGACGTCGACGTCCTCGAGCAGGAAGCGGTCGCCGTTCCCGCCGGGGGCCTCGAAGCGGTAGCTCCGGGGCACCAGCGAGTCGCCGCCATGGGCCGGGATGAGCCCGTCGTTGAGCCGCCGCCAGCCTTCGGGACCGCCGGCCCAGAGGTGGAAGCCGACGTTGCCGACCTCGGTCGCGGTGACCCACTCGATCTCGACCCGGCCGGAGCCGCCGATCGCCTGAAAGTAGGAGAGGGTGACCGGCGTGGTGGTGACGCCGGCGTCGTAGAAGCCGAAGTTGTTGTTGGCGGAGTTGTCGGTCGGCGGATCCTCGGGGTCGCCGCCGTCGGGAAGCGGCGCCGGCTCGACCCCTCCGCTGCTCGTCTGGGTCGTCTGCAGGAAGCCGTCGACCGAGGTCGCGGTGGTAGCCACCTCGACCTCGTAGGTTCCCGGCGCCAGGTCGGAGAACTGGTAGAAGCCGTTCAGGTCGGTCGTGGTCGAGCCGATGAAGAACCGGCTCGAGCCCACCACCCGATACAGGAGCATCCTGGCGCCCTGGACCAGCGGCTCGAGCGTGGTCTCGCCCGGGT
>JBFGLX010000247.1:0-5556 GCA_041575955.1 Thermoanaerobaculia bacterium | reverse complement strand
CCGCGTGAACGGGTTTCTCGCCCTCCCGGTTCTCACTCCGAGCCGTCTTCCCCCAACAACCCGTGCTTGCCCATCCAGTCGCGGTTGAGCTTCGATAGGTAGCGCTCGCCGGAGTCCGGAAAGAGGGTGACGCAGAGCGCGTCGGCGGGCAGCTCCCGCGCCACCCGGCGGGCGCCGGACGCCGCCGCTGCCGACGACGAGCCGACGAAGATCGCCTCGGTGCGCGCGAGCTCGAAGACCGCCCGGTAGGCGGTGCGATCGTCGATCGAGATGACGTCGTCGATGACGTCCATCCAGATGCTCTCGGGGAGCAGGTCCTCGCCGATGCCGTCGATCAGGTACTGGTGGATGCGATCGCTCGGCGGCAGCTCGCCGGTCTCCTGGTAGTGCTTGTAGACGCTGCCGATCGGGTCGACGCCGATCACCCGGATCTCGGGGTTCTGCTCCTTCAGATAGCGGCCGACGCCGCTGATCGTGCCGCCGGTGCCCATGCCGGCGATCCAGTGGGTCACCCGGCCGTCCGTCTGCCGCCAGATCTCGGGACCGGTGGTCCGGTAGTGGGCCTCGGGATTGGCCTGGTTGTAGTACTGATAGGGGAGGAAGGCCCCCTGCTCGTCGCGGATCCGCTCGGCGACCTTGTAATAGGAGCGCGGGTCGTCGGCCGGCACGCCGGTCGGGCAGAGGATCACCTCGACCCCGTAGGCCTCGAGCAGGGTCACCTTCTCCGGTGGGATCTTGTCGGCGGCGGTGCAGATCAGCTTGTAGCCCCGGAGGGTCGCGGCGATCGCCAGGCCGACGCCGGTGTTGCCCGAGGTCGGCTCGACGATCGTGGCGCCCGGCTCGAGCAGCCCGTCGCGCTCCGCCGCCTCGATCATCGAGATGCCGATCCGGTCCTTCACGCTCGAGCCCGGGTTGAAGTACTCGACCTTGGCGGCGAGCGGAGCGCCGGCCGTCGAGAACCGGCTCAGCCGCACGAGCGGCGTGTTGCCCAGGGTCTCCAGGATGTCGTCGTAGAGCTCCATGGCGCGAGGTGAAAGTAGCACAGGGACCGGCGCCGGTCAGGCCGCTCAAGCGCCCGCTTTCACCAGCCGCTGGAGCTTGACCTGGGCCCGTCCCAGCCAGCCGACGTCGCCGGTGATCAGGACCGGCGCGCGGGTGGCAGGGTCGAGGAAGACGTGGACGTCGCCGCCCAGACCCAGGAACCGGAAATCGCTGCGGCCGGCATCCTCGCCGAGCTCGCGGCCGCCCAGGCGCACGCGGATCGTCGGCAGGCCCTGGTCGCGCCGGCGCGCGGCGCCCGCGGCATCCACTTCGACGAAGTCCACCTGTACCAGCTCCCACGCCTCGACGGTCAGCTCGACCTCGGTGACCCGGCCCTTGCCGAGCACATAGGCCACGGTCCGGTCCCCGGGACGCGTCAGATCGGCCACGGCGAGGGTGTAGAAGAGGCCGGTCGACTGGCCGAGGACGGCGTCCGCGGGCAGCCCTTCGGGGATCTCGAACAGCCACTCGGAGCGCTCGCTCCAGTCGGCCGGCGTCTTGCCGAGCTCGTCGTCGCCGGGTCTCGTGGTGCCGACGTGCACCGCGCGGCGCGAGAAGCGCTGGGTGCGGTCGCGGTGGTCCTTCGGCCGGCGGCCGGTCTCGACCTGGGTTCGCTGCAGGGAGCCGCCTTCGGCGTCGAGCAGCAGGTCGAGGTCCGAGCGCCTGCCCAGCCCGGCGCTCTCGAGCCGGATCCGCCAGCCGCCCGCCGCCGGCGCCGGCAGCCACTCGCCGGGACCGGGATCGACCAGGGCCCGGCTGAGCTCGGCCTGGGACAGCTCGTGGATCTCGACCCTGGCCTCGAGCGAGAAGCCGAGCTTGGAGGCCCGGTAGTCGAGCTCCGACCAGCCGATCTTGCCGCCGTCGCCGGCCGTGGCGGGCGCCGCCAGGAGCGCGAGCGCGAGCAGGGCGGCCAGCGGCGCCGGCTGCGAATGAACGCTGGTCGATGGAGAGGGCACCGGGAGCGAAACCTGAGCAAGGGCCGTGCCGGGCGCACCGGCGCTGCTATGCTCCTCGACCTCCGGGAGAAGATCATGAGAGGAATCAAGCGTGGCACGGCCGTCTGCATCGCTCTCGGCGCGCTGGTCGGAGGGGCCGCCGCGCGCGGCGAGGATCGGAGCTGGCGCGAGCTGGAGCTGTGGGACGACGGCAAGGCCGAATTCTGTGCCTACGAGGTGTCCTGGCCCCGCTACGGCCGCTCGAACGCCGGCCGGGCGCTGCTGATCACCGTCAAGGAGCCGTGGGCGCCCGATCTCGAGGTCAAGGCCGACCGGCCTCGCGACGGCGGCTTCGAGGTGATCAAGCTCAACCACGTACGCGACGTCCCGACCGGCATCTACACCTACCATCAGATGGCCAGCCTGTTCTGGCGCCGCGACTCGGGCGCGCTGCGCAAGATCGCCGCCACCAGCTCGGAGGGGTGCGGCATCTCGACCGCGCAGATGCTCGATGGGCGGCTGAACACGCGGTCGTACTTCGACGGCCAGGGCGAGCGCGATCTCGACTACCCGGAGGGGGCGGTCCCGGACGACGGCCTGCCGGTGGCGCTGCGCGATTTCGTGGCCGGCGAGCTGCCGGAGCGGCTGGCGGTCTTCCCGACCCTGATGGCCGGCAGGTTCGCGCCGCTGCAGCCGGCCGAGCTCGCGCTCTCGCGGCGGACCGGTGTGCGCGTGACCGTCCCCGCGGGAGAGTTCGCGGCCACGGCGCTCGAGCTCGAGGGCGCAGGCGGCGGCACGTTCTACTTCGACGAGCGGGCGCCGCACCCGCTGATCTGGCTCGAGCGCGACGACGGCACCACCTACGCGCTGGCCAAGTGCGAGCGGATCGCGTACTGGAACATGGCCGGACCGGGAGGCGAGCTGTGGCTGCCGGAGCCGGTGCGTTAGCCGACCTGCGTCCCCGCGGGCTGTCGGGGCACTTCTGGACCCTGGCCGGCTACTTTCGCAGCCGGTTCGAGCGCTCCAGACCGCCGTCGTCGCGGCCGTTCGAGCTGCGGGTGCTCGACCCTCGGATGGGGCGGCTACGGCTTACCGGGCGGCTCAGCGGCGGCGGCGACAGCCTGGTCGTCGTCCTCCACGGCATCGCCGGAAACTGCGACAGCGGCTACGCGGTGCGCGCCGCCCTGGCCGCCGAACGGGCCGGGTGGTCGTGCCTGCGGCTCAACATGCGCGGCGCCGACAGCTCGGGCGAGGACCTGTTCCACGCCGGACTCACCGACGATCTCCATTCGGTGCTCGCCTGCGCCGAGCTCGCCCGCTACCGGACGCTGCACGTGCTCGGCTTCTCGCTCGGGGGCCACGTCGCCCTGCGGGCGGCCACCCAGCCGGTCGACCCGCGGCTGCGCTCGGTCGCCGCGGTCTGCTCGCCGCTCGATCTGTCGGCCTGCGCGACGGCCTTCGACCGGCCGGTGAGCTGGGCCTACCGCTGGCGCATCCTGGCCGAGCTCTCCCGGCGCTACGAAGGGGTGGCGGCGCGGCGTCCGGTGCCGGTCGAGCCACGTCGCGTCCACCGGGCGCGGACGCTGCGCGAGTTCGACGGCCTCACCGTGGCCCCGCGCTTCGGCTTCGCCGACGCCGAGGACTACTACCGGCGGATGAGCGTCGGACCGGTGCTCGCCCGGCTCGGAGTGCCGTCGTTGCTGGTGGTCGGGGTCTCCGATCCGCTGGTGCCGCTGGCGACGCTGGCGCCGTTCGTGCGCGCTCCTCCGCCGGCGCTCACGATCCGGTACCTGGACCCCGGAGGCCACGTCGGCTTTCCTGGCGGAGTCGACCTCGGGGTCGAGGCGCCCCCGGGACTCGAGAGTCAGGCGATCGCCTGGCTCGGCGGGCAGCGGGCCAGCGGCGCCGGCTGAGCGCCAGGCCCGCGAAGCGGGCGACCCCGGTCCCTTGTGAGGTATCATGTCCGATGGCAAACATGGGACGGACACCTCGCAGGTTGGTCTTCATCCCCAACGCGGTCACCGCGGCGAACATCGCCGTCGGCTTCCTGGCCATGTTGGCGGCGGCCGATGGCCGCTTCGACCTGTCGGTCTACCTCCTGTTCGTCTGCATCTTCTTGGACATGGCCGACGGCCGCCTGGCCCGGGCGCTCAAGGTGACGAGCAAGTTCGGCCAGGAGATGGACAGCCTCAGCGACACCGTGAGCTTCTGCGTCGCGCCCGCATTTCTCGCCCAGAGGAGCGTCCTGGCGCCGCTCGAAGGCGTGGGGGTGGCGGTGGCGGTCTGCTACATCCTGGCCGGGGTCTACCGGCTGGCGAGATTCAACCTCACGAGCGACGAGCACAGCAAGGCGCGCAAGACGCTCGGCGCGCCGACGCCGATCGCGGCCGGCTACCTGATGGCTCTGGTTCTCATGCGCGACCAGGTGCCGGCGCCGGCGGGCGCGGCCCTGGTGGTGGTCATGGGCATGCTCATGGTCTCGAGGATCCAGCTGCCCGAGCTGCACGGCAAGAGCGTGGTGAGCGCCCTGCTCCTGGTCGGTCTGCTCAACTACGTCGCGCTGGTCATCTGGCCGAGCTGGTACACCGTGATCTGGTGGAACGTCTGGAACGCGGTCATCCTGATCGCCGCGCATCGCCAGGACCGCAGGCTCGAGCTGTCGGAATCGCTGTGATCGGGTCGCCCCCCTCACCCTCCCCGCCCGCCCGGTACCCGATCCCTCTCCCACCCCTCGCGGGGTGAGAGGGACGCCCCCGCCCGGCCTGCTAGGCTTCGAAATCATGAATCGCCTGGCGCGGGAGAGCAGCCCCTACCTGCTGCTGCACCGAGACAACCCGGTGGACTGGTATCCCTGGGGCGAGGAGGCCCTGGCGCGGGCGCGGCGGGAGGAACGACCGATCTTCCTGTCGGTAGGCTACTCGACCTGCTACTGGTGCCACGTCATGGAGCGCGAGTCGTTCTCCGACCCGGAGGTCGCCGGGCTGATGAACCGGGAGTTCGTCAACATCAAGCTCGATCGCGAGGAGCGGCCCGATCTCGACGAGATCTACATGACCGCCACCCAGGTGCTGACCCAGCACGGCGGCTGGCCGAACTCGGTGTTCCTGACGCCCGAGCTCGAGCCGTTCTTCGCCGGCACCTACTTCCCGCCCGAGGATCGCGCGGGGATGCCCGGCTTCAAGCGGGTGCTCCACTCCATGGCCGAGGCCTGGAAGGGCCGCCGCCCGGAGGTGCTCGAACAGGCGCGCGGCGTCACCGAGGCGATCCGCAGGTACCTCGAGGAGCGCGCCCAGCCGGGCGCGCAGCCGCCGCGGCCGGAGATCGCCCGCCGATCGTTCGACTCCCTGGCCCGGCGCTTCGACCCGGACTGGGGCGGCTTCGGCGGCGCGCCCAAGTTCCCGACGCCCTCCAATCTGCTGCTGCTCGAGGAGCTGGCCGGCGAGGAGCCGTCCGCGGCCCGCATGCTGACCCGGACGCTCGATCAGATGGCGCGAGGCGGCATCTACGACCAGCTCGGCGGCGGCTTCCACCGCTACGCCACCGATGGCGAGTGGAAGATCCCGCACTTCGAGAAGATGCT
>JBFGLX010000246.1:0-5621 GCA_041575955.1 Thermoanaerobaculia bacterium | reverse complement strand
GCGCGAGGAGCGGATCTTCGCCCACGGCGCCCACAAGCTGCTGCGCAACATCATCGCCACCATGCGCGGCGTCTCCGGCATCACCAGCCTGTCGAGCCTGCTGTTCGGCCTGGTGGGCATCTCGATGAGCATCTTCGGCGCCCGCGAGGTGCTGGCCGGGCGCATGACGGTCGGCGACATCTTCATGTTCATGGTCTTCACCGGCCTGATGGTGACGCCGCTGATCCAGATGAGCGCCATCGGCACCCAGATCACCGAGGCGTTCGCCGGGCTCGACCGCATCCGCGGCATCCTCTCGAGGGCCACCGAAGACGAAGACGACGAACGGCGGGCCAGCCTCGGCCGGCTCGAGGGCACGGTCGAGTTCGACGACGTGACCTTCGCCTACACCGAGGGGCAGCCGGTGCTGCGCAACGTCAGCTTTGTCGCTCCCGCCGGCACCTCGACCGCGCTCGTCGGCTCGAGCGGCGCCGGCAAGACGACGATCATCAACCTGGTGATGGCGTTCCGCCGGCCGCAGACGGGCCGCATCCTGGTGGACGGCCGCGACCTCGAGAACGTCAAACTGCGTGACTATCGCAGGCAGTTCGCGGTGGTCCTGCAAGACGACTTCCTGTTCGACGGCACGATCGCCGACAACATCCTCTACAGCCGTCCGGGGGCGACCCGCGAGGAGATGGAAGAGGCGGGGCGGCTGGCCAGGTGCGAGGAGTTCGTCGGCGGCTTCGACAAGCGCTACGACACGGTCATCGGAGAGCGCGGCATCAAGCTCTCGGGCGGCCAGCGCCAGCGCCTGGCGATCGCCCGCGCGATCCTGTCCGATCCCCGCATCCTGATCCTCGACGAGGCGACCTCGAGCCTCGACAGCGAGAACGAAGCGCTCATCCAGCAGGGGCTCGGCGAGCTCAAGCGCGGGCGCACCAGCTTCGTCATCGCCCACCGGCTGTCGACCATTCGCAATGCCGACCTGATCCTGGTGATCGAGGACGGCGAAGTCGTCGAGCGCGGCAGCCACGACGAGCTGCTGGCCCGGGACGGGCGCTACCGCGACCTCTACGACCGCCAGTACCAGCTCGAGCGCAATCTGTTCGTCAACCCCGGCGAAGAGTTGCCGGCGCCGATCCAGGGCTAGCCCGACCTTCTCAGGCTAGCCGGTCGTGTCGCCGACCTTGCGCAGGTAGTCGAGGAGCCGCCGCCGGTCGACCGCCGACAGCTCGACCACCCGGATGGCCGCCCCGCGCTCCCCCGCGCCCCGATTCGATTGCACCACCCGGCCGACAAGCGAGATGCCGCGATCGCATCCGGGCAGATCCAGGGTGAGTTCGATCAACGACTCCTGCGCCAGCTCGACGTCGCAGTCGAAGCGCAGGCCGGCGTCGCTGACATCCAGGGTGGTCACGGAGTGGGACTCCTTCGACGGCGTGCGCAGCCGCCCGACCAGCTGTACCGGCACGCGGGCGTGCGAGCGCCGGCTCTCGCCGTAGAGGTGAACCCGGTTCTTGCCCCTGGCCTTGGCCGCGTAGAGCGCTTCGTCGGCGCGCTGTACGAGCTCCTCGCCATCGCCCGCGTCCCCGGGGAAGGTGGCGACACCGGCGCTGATCGTGACGCCCGCCGTGCCCCACGGGTGAGCGGCGACGGCCTGCCGCGCCCGCTCGGCCACCACTTCGGCGCCCACCTTGGTGGTCGCGGGCACGATGATGACGAACTCCTCGCCGCCGTACCGGGCCGCGATGTCGACCTTCCGGCACGACTCGGCAACCAGCCGGCCGAGGGTCGCGAGCGCCTCGTTGCCGGCGCTGTGACCGTGCCGGTCGTTGTAGGACTTGAAGTCGTCGACGTCGAGCAGGACCAGGGACAGCGGCCAGGCGTACTGCCGACTGCGGTCGATCTCGTGGTACAGGTAGAGCTCGAAGAAGCGGTAGTTCCGGAGCCCGGTGAGCTCGTCGCGGTAGGCGAACGCCCGGGTCTGCTCGAGCTGGCGACGCTCGATGATCGTCGGATCGTGGAGCCGGGGGTGAACGTCGAGGAAGTAGCTGGTCAGCGACACCCTGAGATCCACCGGCGAGCCCCAGCGCGACTCGAGGCTGCGGTGGTGCGCCAGGAGGCCATCCCAGTGCTGCTTCGCTTCTCCAGGCTCGAGCCGTAGATGGCAGAGCAGCTCGAAAAGGTGCGCATAGACCGACTCGCCGTGCGCGGCCCGCAGCGCTTCGATCCGCGCCCGGAACTCCTCGCCCCCGAGCACGGCCGACTCGACCAGCTCGGACAGCGATCTCGCGACATCACCCTCAGCGGTCGGCACGGCCAGACCCGCATCGGCTCCGCTCACCCCCCAGGCGGAACGATCCGCTCGAGCGGCATGGCTGGAGACTTTCTCCGCCATTGGCACCTCCCCGACAAACAAGAGAAAAGAAGCGACACCTAGCAAGGAGGATTGTAACCCGCCGGCGGTAGAGTCGCCAGGTGCTCGACTCGATTCGCTACTGGCTGGCCGCGCTCACCCTGGTGACCCTGCCGCCGGCGCTCCTCTACTGGTACCTGATCCACCCGTTCGCCGCGAGCTGGCGCCGGCTGGGGCGCGTGCCCGCCTACGGTTTCGTGGGCGGCGTGTGCGTGGCGCTGGGCTTCGGCATCTGGCAGCTCAACGAGCCGCTCTTGCGAGTCGACTACGGCTTCGACGCCCGGCTCTCGGCGGTGGCCGCGCTCTTCTATGCGATCGCGATCTATATCGAGATCCGCTGCCGCAAGCACCTCAAGTTCCACATCCTGGCGGGCGCTCCCGAGCTCTCGGCCGAGGCGCCGGGGAAGCTGCTCGACCAGGGCATCTACAGCCGGATCCGCCACCCGCGCTACATGGCGCTGGTGTTCGGGATGACCGCGGTCGCCCTGTTCCTGAACTACCTGGCCATCTACCTGGTGGTCGCCGCCTCGGTGCCGCTGCTCTACGGCATCGTGCTGCTCGAGGAGCGGGAGCTGCGCGAGCGCTTCGGCGCCGCCTACGTCGACTACGCCCGGCGGGTGCCGCGGTTCGTTCCCCGCCGCGGGGCCTGAGGTCAACCTCCTTTCGGGTAGGTCCGGGACAACTCCGGTGGAGGGGGGCCGAGCCCTCCCCGATCAGGCTAGGCTAGTGCCGCGATGGAACGGGGATCGCCAGCGGTTTTGTGCACGGGCGTCGGCCGCCGCTTCGGCCGGCGCTGGGTGCTGGCGCACGTCGACCTGGCGGTCGAGCGGGCCGAGAGCCTGCTGCTGGCGGGCGCCAACGGCTCGGGCAAGACCACCCTGCTGAGGATCCTCGCCGGCCTCTCGCGACCGAGCGCGGGCAGCGTTCGCGTGCTCGGCCGCGATCCCCACTCCGAGCGCCTGACCTGCCGGCGCTCGCTGTCGATGGTCTCGCATCGCAGCTATCTCTACGACGGGCTCACCGCCCTGGAGATGCTGCGCGTCTGGGCGCGCCTGTCCGAGCGCGGTTTCTCCGACGACCAGCTCGGAGCCCTGCTCGAGGAGGTGGCGCTGAGCGCGCACCGGGACCTGCCGGTGGGCGGCTTCTCCGCCGGCATGCGCAAGCGGCTGACCCTGGTCCGAACGCGGATCGAGAGTCCCGACATCCTGCTGCTGGACGAGCCGCTGGCGGCGCTCGACGCCGCCGGCAAGCGCCTGGTCGAGCGCTGGATCGCGCGCGAGGTCGAGCGCGGCACCACGGTCATCGTGGCGTCGCACGACGTCACCCGGATGAGCCGCATCTGCGGTCGCGGCCTGCTGCTCGAGCAGGGCCAGATCGGCTGGACCGGACCGGCGGCGCGCCTGCCGGCCGAGGTGGAGGGGCTGGCGTGAGGTCGCTCGGCCAGATCGCCACCCTGGTGCGCAAGGACCTGCTGCTCGAGTGGCGCGGGCGGACCCGCGGCCTGTCGGTGGTGCTGTTCGGAGTCGTGACCCTGCTCCTGTTCTCCTTCGCCGTCGGCCCCGACAGCACCGCGCTGCGCGCCGGCGCGGCCGGCTTCCTGGTGCTGGCGCTGCTGCTCAGCTCGACCCTGGCGCTCTCGGAAGGCTTCCGCCTGGAGCACGAGAACCACGCCCTCGAGGGCCTGCTCCTGGCGCCGGTGGAGCCGGTCGCCCTGTTCTACGCCAAGGCGCTCAGCAACACGCTCTTTCTGCTCCTGCTGGCGCCGGTGCTCACTCCGGTCGCGGTGGTCCTGTACGCCGTCGACATCGGGCCCGCCACCCTGCTGCAGGTGATCGGACTCTGGGGCCTGGCCGCCGCCGGGCTGTCGGCGCCCGGCACCCTGTTTGCGGCCATGACCAGCCGGCTGCGCAGTCAGGACGTCCTGCTACCGTTGCTGCTGTTCCCGCTGGTGGTGCCGGTGCTGCTCGGATCGGTCAAGGCGATCGCCTTGATCCTGACCGGCGATCCGATGCAGCAGCTCCCCTCGTGGACCCTGCTCCTGGCCGGTTTCGATGTGATCTACTGGAGCCTCTGCGGCGTGCTCTTCGCCTACGTCGTTGAGGAGGGCGTTTAGCCTCACCGGGCAACAAGCCATCTGGATTCAATCGTTTACGAAAACTGAAGAGGCATGTTCAGATGACACGACTACGTTGGGACGCGATCGTCGGGCTGGTCGGGCTGGCACTGCTGCTGGCCGGCAGCTACATCGGCCTGTTCGAGGCGCCCGCCGAGCGCCACATGGGCGAGGTCCAGCGGATCATGTACGCGCACGTACCGACCGCCTGGAGCTCGATGCTGGTGCTCACGGCCGCGTTCGTGTTCGCCATCGCATCCGTCTGGAGCGGCAAGGCGAAATGGGACGCGATGATGACCGGCTCCACCGAGGTCGGCGTGGTCATGGGAGCGCTGCTCATCGGCCAGGGGATGATCTGGGCGAAGCCGACCTGGGGGGTCTGGTGGGACTGGGACGTGCGGCTGACGACCACCCTGATCATGGTCATCCTGTTCGCGGGAATCCTGGTCCTGCGCTCCTTTGTTGAAGATAGCGAGCGCCGGGCCACCTGGAGCGCGGTGGCGGTGATCATCGGCTACGTCGACGTGCCGCTGGTCTACTTCTGTGTTCGCTGGTGGCGCAGCCTCCATCAAATCCAGTCATCACCCGAGACGGTCGCTTCGACCATGGTGACACCCTTGAGAATCAACGCCATCGCGGTGCTGCTGATCGCCATCTGGTTCGTCGCCCAGCGCACGCGCATCGAGCTCGCCCGGCGCCGCAACGAGAGCGTCGCGATGCCGGCGCGCCGGGCGCGCCGCGACGGCGAGACGGCGGCGGCGCCGCAGGAGAGCTGACGATGAGCGAGATGGCAATGCCCGAAGGCGTCATCGCCGGAGGTTGGAGCTACGTGATCGCCGCCTACGGGCTGACCGCGGTGGTCTTCGCCGGTTACGCCTGGAGCCTCTGGCGGCGCCGGCGGGACGCCGTCCGAGATCCGGAGAAGGAGCGATGAACGAGCGACGACGACGTATCTTCATAACCCTGGCGGCGCTGCTGGTGAGCCTCGGCGTCCTCGCCGACCTGGGGTTCGGCGGCAACGGCGAGAACCTCGTCTACGACGGGAGCCCGACCGAGCTCAAGGCCTCGGGCGACCAGGCGAACGGCGCCAGCATCCGTCTCGGCGGACTG